>CAMFCQ010000001.1 GCA_945948915.1 uncultured Clostridia bacterium
CGCGCTTCCCCTGAAGACGGCTGTCTTCATATTTCTTAATGAACTTTAGCTCCCTGTTGCGCAATGAAGACTATTGCCACTGCGCGTACATCTCGCGCATCCACCCGCAGACATCCATCTCATAGACGTCCTGCAGATTTTCGCGCGTCAGCGTCTCGCCGATCGTCCCCTGCGCGGCGCTGTGTCCGCGATCCATCAGCACCGCATGCGTGCCGTACCGGCGCGCCAGGCTCAGATCGTGCACGACGGACATCACCGCGCGCCCCGGCGTCTTCAGCCACTGGCCGATCAGCGAGAAGATGTGCTTTTGATAGACCAGATCCAGATGGTTGGCCGGCTCGTCGAGAATCAGGAGCTGTGGATTCTGCGCGAACACCTGCGCCAGAAACGTCCTCTGCAGCTCGCCGCCGGAGAGCGTGAGCACGCTGGCGCGGCGCAGCTGCGTCAGACCCGTCAGTTCAAGCGCTTCTTCGATGCGTGCCTTTCCCTCCGCGTCGCCGCCGGAAAGCATGCCGGAGGCGTACGCGTAGCGGCCAAGCGACACCACTTCTTCCACCGAATAGGCATAGCCCACGCTGTGCTGCTGGGACAGGACGCCGATCATCCGTGCAAGATGCGCCGGCTTGTAGGATCGAACGTCCCTGCCGCCGAGCGTGATGCTGCCCGCGTACGGCACGCCCTGCGAAATCGCATGGATCAGCGTGCTCTTGCCCGCGCCGTTGGGGCCGACGAGCATGAGCCACTGCCCCGTCCCCAGCGCAAAGGACAGGTCATGAACGATGGTCTTGCCGTCACAGCGAACCGTAACGTGCTCCGCTTTCAGCATAGCTCACCCCGCCTTTCTGGTGCGGTAGAAGACCGCCACAAACGCAGCAGCGCCCACCATGGAGGTCACCACGCCGATGGGCAGCTCAATGGGGCGCAGCAGCGTGCGCGCCGCCAGATCCGCCAGCAGCAGGAACACCGCGCCGGAGAACATGGAGGCGGGCAGCAGCTTTCTGTGGTTCGGCCCGATGAGCATGCGCGCCATGTGCGGCATCACCAGGCCCACGAAGCCGATCGTGCCGCCGACAGAGACGCACACGCCGATGAGCACGGAAACCGACACCAGGATGAGCAGCTTGACACGCCTGACGTTCACGCCAATGTGCCGCGCATTGTCCTCCCCGATAGCGAAGGCGTTGAGCTCCCTTGCGCAGCGCAGGATGACCCCGCCGCACACAAGCAGCGCCAGCACGAGGATTCTGGCGTGCAGATAGCTTGTGCCGGAGAGCGAGCCCATCGTCCAGAACGTGATGGAGCGCACCCGATCACCCGCAAAGGCGATGATCAGCGTCATCAGGCTCGAGGCGAACATGGAAAAGATCACGCCAATGAGGATGATGCTGTTGGTGGAAAGCGACCGGTCCAGCACATACGCCAGCGACAGGATCAGCAGCAGTGACAGAAAGGCGAAGAGCATCGCCATCACCATCACACCGCCATAGGCTGTCCCCGGAATCTGCACGCCGAACGCCAGCGCGATCACCGCGCCCAGCGACGCACCGGAGGACACGCCGAGCGTGGAGCCGTCCGCCAGCGGATTGCGCAGCAGGCCCTGCATAGCCGCGCCGCACAGCGAGAGCGCCGCGCCCATCAGCGCCACGTTGAGCACGCGCGGCAGGCGGACGTTGAGGATGATGTTCCCGCTGACGCCCGCCGGCAGCTCAAGCCCCCGCAGCGCGCGCCAGATGACCGCAGCCGTATCGGCGGGCGGGATGGACACGCTGCCCACGCAGACGCACAGCAGCATGACCGCCGTCAGCACCACCGCAAACAGGACGGCCATGCCCGGGGAAAGACGGTCGGATTTCATTCCGCATTCTCCGCTTCAGCGGCGCTGACGAAGCTGTACAGCTCGAGCGCAGCGTCCTTGAGCCGCGGGCCCGGGCGGGAAATGGCGTTGGAATCCGCGTTGAGAATGTTGCCGTTTGCGACGGCCTTCAGGCTGCCCCAGCCCGCGCGGCTCATGATCTCCTCCACAGGCGTCGGGCCTTCGCCAAAGTACATGGCGATGGTCACGATGTAATCCGGGTCGCGGGCGAGCACCTGCTCCTCGGACACGGCGCTCCAGCCGTTCACATCCGCAAAGGCGTTGGTCAGGCCGCACATCGCCGCCAGCTCGTCCATGAAGGTGCCGGTTCCGGCCGTCCACAGCCCATACTGGAGCGGAGACACCTCAAAGTACACCGTCTTGCCGGACGCCTGGCTGACGATGCCGTCAAAGGTCGCCTGCATGTCCGCAATCAGCGCTTCGGCCTGTGCATCCAGGCCCGTCAGCGCGCCGATCATGCGGATGGCCGTATACACGCCTGCGATGTCGTTCGCGTCGCTGATGACGACCTGCACGCCGTTGGCCTGCAGCATCTCAACCTGCTCCACGGTCTGGGACATGTCGCTCATGAGCACCACCTGCGGCTCCAGCGCCAGGATCTCCTCGATGTTGGTTTCCGCGCCGGACTGCACAACCGGCAGCGCGGCGATCGTCTCCGGGTAGTCGCAGTATTCGCCGCGGCCGACGAGCAGCGCTTCGCCGCCCAGCGCACACAGGATTTCACAGTCGGATGCCGTCAGCGCGACAACGCGCTCCACCGGCTGGTCAAGCGCAATCTCGCGGCCATACATATCGGTGACAGTGACGGACGCGCCCTCGGCGCAGGCGCTGCTCAGGCAGAGTGCCAGCAGCACGGCGAGAAGCAGGGAAACAAGTTTTCTGGACATAGCAGTCCCTCCTTGATTTTGATCAAATGAATCAGCGGGAAGCGCCCGCCCTTCTCCTTCAAGGTCTTCCGTTCATCCTGCCCCGATTCCCGCGGGCAAACCCTTGAAAAAGAAAAACGTGCCCCTCCCCGAGGGACACTAAACAAACCACGCGGCGCACTGCGCCCGCGGTTTCCATAGCAACTCCCAGCCCCAGAGGAATGATTCTTTTCACGGTGTAAACAGGTCTCCCGGCTTGGCTTCATCCTACTTGCGCGCCTTCTCGCATTGACGCAATGGCTTTGCTGCGTTCGTCCGCTTCACGGTTACTGGGATAGCCCGGAAATCTCATCCGCATTCCCATGACGCGCCCGGTTTGGGGCGCGCCGCGCCTGATGGCGCAGATACACCGGCTATTCATTTGTCACAGGTATTATAATGCCCGCAGGCGGCATTCGTCAATCCATTTGGCGCCACAAAAAGAGCGCCGCTGCAAAGGAAGCTCCTTCGCGGCAGCGCCCTGTAAAGGGGGGCTGGTTCAGATCAGCTGACGGTGCAGGATCGCGCCCTGATGCGCGCAGTCGATGGCCAGCGCCGCGTCAAAGCATTGGCCGGCGCGCGCCCTGTCGCCCAGGCCATAGCTGCCCAGCGCGATCAGATACTCGCAATGCGCACGGTTGCGGACGGTCAGGTCCTCGTCAAACAGCTGCAGATCGGGCAGGGACACGGCGAAGTAGTCGATCTTCACCTGGTCGTAGTAGTGCTTCTCGCCATAGGCGATCAGCTTGTGGAAGCGGGCGCTGGCGTGATCGCGCTCGCCCAGCGCCAGCGCGGCCAGTCCCTCGTAGAGGATCAGCTCCGCGGGCTGGTCGTTGTAGTACATCGCGCTGGCCGGCTCCTCGTTGCCCGCCGCCGCGCGGGAGAGATGGCGGACAGCCGCCTCCTCGTTGCCCAATGCGCGCTCGCACAGGCCGAGGTAGTAGTAGATGTTGTTGTCCTTCGCGCCCTCCAGCTTGCCCTCGCCCAGGTTGTGCGGGAAGACCAGCGCGCGCTCGAGCAGCTCGCGCGCAAGGGCAGCGTCGCCGCTCTCCAGCGCCCTGCGCGCCAGCTGCGTCAGCGCCAGGGCGTACTGCGTGGTCACCTTGCCCTCGCCGCCTTCCCACGGATGGAACTTGCGCCCCATGATGATGGCCAGCGCTTCCTCGTAGCGGCCCATGTCATTGAGCAGCGTGCAGTATTCCACGGTCAGATCGTCGCGGACAAATACGGTCTCCCGGTGGCTGTCAAGGAACGCGAAGCGCTCCGCGACCGGCATGCCGAGCTTGCGGTAGAGCTGATCCAGCTCCAGCAGCACGCGCGCATCGCCCGTGTCCAGCGCATAGGCGCGCTCCATGCATGCGCGGGCCTTCTCCGCCCTGCCCTGCTTGTTGTAGTAGGCCAGCGACAGGTTGCGCCAGACCGTCGGGAACGACGCATCCAGCTCGCTGCTCCTCTCCCACATCGCCGCCGCGCGGTCGTACTGGCGCTTGTCATACCACAGGCAGCCCAGGTAGTACGGCGCTCTTGCGTCCGCCGGGTTGTGCGCCAGCGCGTATTCGAGCGCGAGGATGTCCTCCAGCTTGTTGGGGAAGCAGTACAGGCTGTCGCGCTGCGCCGCCGTCTCAAGCGCGGCTTTGGCCAGCGCCCCGTCATAGCGGGACGCATAGAGCGCCTTGTGATAGGCAATCATCGGCACGGGCGCCGGGCACAGATCGAGCACCGCGACGGCCTTCCTGTAAAAGCCGGCCTCCGCGTAGTCGATTGCGCACTCGATAAAGCTGCTGGCGCGGCCGCCCATGAGCGAAAACGCGCCCTGCACGTCGCCGGACTCGACGCGGGAAACGTAGTCAAACGCATCCAGCTTCAGGTTCTGCGCGTACCAGTCCGCCGCCTCCGCGCTGCGGCCCAGCTCGTCCAGGATCATTCCGCGAAGCGCGCGGGCCTTGAGGTTGTGCCCATTCTTCACCAGGCTGCGCTCGATATGCTCCAGCGCCAGGCGGTATTCTTCGCGGCGGCAGTCGATCGCGGCAAGATAGTAGAAGCCGGTTTCCTGCTCGGCCGCCGTCCAGGTGGCCTTGTAGAAGGCGTCGTAGGCCTCGTCGTCCCGGCCCTGGTACAGCAGCGCCAGGCCGAGATTGAGGTACGCCTCGCTGTCATACGGATTGGGGTTGCGCTCGGTCATGCGCGCAATCGCCGTGCGGAAGTGCGCCTCCGCCTCGGCAAACAGGCCGCGGCGCAGCAGCAGCATGCCGTAGGCGTTGTTGACGCGGATGTCGCCGGGATCGCGCTTGAGGGCTTCGAGGTAGTACGGATCGGGCAGGTACGTCGCGTGGCGGTACTGCTCGATGTGCAGGCCCGTGAGGTAAAGCTCCTCGTTGGTGAGGATCTCCTCCGGCAGCTTCGCCGCAGGCGCGGGATCCGGGATCTTTTCGATCTTCTTGGGCTGCGGCGCGTAGTCAAGCAGTCTGCGGCCCTTCGCATCGTACACAGCGAGAACGAGCTTCGTCTCCGGCACGTCCACCGGAACGCTGTCCTTGAGCACATCCACCGGGCTGAGCGTCAGCGTCCTGTCGTAGACGGCCCTGCCGCCGGCGGTCAGCACCACGCGCGCATCCCTGTACACGCCCGTGGCATAGACGGTGATCTCCGCCTTCCCTTCGGCACACTCCAGATTGAGCACGGCCTCGGTGTTGGCGTTCTTGGCGTAGCCCGCCGCCTTGTAGGGCATGAAGTACTGGGTAAAGGTCTTCTCCTCGAAGGGCTTGAGCCAGGTGAAGTCCGGCTGGTTGTCGCAGAACATGCCGGTCATCAGCTCGATGTACGGGCCGTTCTCGTCGGTCAGGTTGCGGTCCCAGGCCCGGCCGAAATCGCCGCAGCCCCAGGTCCACTGCTTCTTACCGGGCGAGACGTGATGATCCGCGATGTGCAGGATGCCCGCCCCGACGCCGTAATCATAGCCGCCGACGAAGTTGTAGTCGCTGTGCGCGCACATGTAGCTCGTGGGCACGGGGATGTTCCTGTAGCGGGAGATGTCCACGCCCGCGCCGTAATCGTGTTTGTAGTAGACGCCCGTGGCGATCGGGAAGGTGGACACGTCGCGCTTGCCGTGATCGTACACGGCGGTGACGTCCGGCGGGAAGACGGACTGCGTGTTGTCATTGACCGCCACAGCCGGATTGGCCCACCACAGGAACGTCTGCGGCAGATTCGTGCGGTTGTAGAGCTGGCCCTTGATCTCGATGTACGCCTTGCCCGGGTAGACGGTGAAGGTCATCTTGCCCTTCGTGCCGTACATCTGATCGACCTCGGAGAGCTCCACGGATTTGCTGCCGTCCGCGTTCTCCACCACGCGCCAGTCGGTCGGCGCATAGGTGGTCGGGCGGTGGTGCTGCGGCCAGTTGAACTCGATGCCGCCGGAAATCCACGGGCCGACCAGGCCGACGAGCGCCGGCTTGATGACCTCGTTGTAGTAAACGAAGTCGTAGCCGTTGGTCTTGTCATAGGCGCGCTGAATGCGGCCGCCCAGCTCGGGCAGCACCATCACGCGGATGTAGTCGTTCTCCAGCCACACGGCGGTGTAGGGCTGATCGACCTTCTCATCGAGAATCTTGTCCACGACCGGCAGCGGATAGACCTTGCCGCTGGAGCCCTGATAGACGCGCTTTTCCAAAAACATGGGGTTCTTGTCCGCCTTGCCGATGCCGTAGGTGGGCAGCGTGATCTGCTCCACCCAGATTTCAGCCTGACCCGGAATGTGTTCCATTGCTCAAACCTCCTGAATTCCGTGTTTTGCTCACTCATTGAATCTGTCGTGAAAACCGTATGAAGTCCCCCGCGTTTGCGCCCCATTATACAGGCACAAAGGCGGAGAAGCAATCGTCTGCGTTGCGCAGTTGTTTGGCGGATTTGCGCACCTGCGTCAGGACGTCGTGTCAAACCTGTATACGATGTGCCGCCTGTACACCTCGCCGGGCCGCAGCTCCGGCGTCTCTGGCGCAAACGGGCTTTCCGGATGCTCCTGCGCCTCCAGCGCGACGGCGCAGCCGGGCACCGGCAAAAAGCCGCCCGAATACACCATGACGCACGGCTGATCCGTGTACAGCCGCATCCGCCTGCCCGAGCAGGGATCGCTCAGCGTGGCGGCGGGCGCATCCCCGCAGCGGCTGAGCACATAGCAATGGTTCAGCCCCCGCGCACACTCGCGCTGTGCATCGCCGTCCATGCCGCCTACGTTGCGGGGCTGGCGGTAATCAAGCGCCGGCGGCGGCGCACCGCGCCCGCAGGCGAGAAACGCCCCGTCGTTCAGATAGACCTCATCCGCGCAGACCTGCAGCTGCTCCCCCGCCGCGCTGCGGGAAAAATCGCCGCTGAGATTGAAATAGGCGTGATTGGAAAGATTGACGCGCGTGGGTCTGTCCGTCACCGCGGTCAGCGTGAGGACAAGCCGCTGATCGGCGCAGAGCCGGTAGGTGACGGTGAAGCGCCGGTTGCCGGGAAACCCGTCCAGACCGTCCTGCGCATCAGCGGAGAAGGCAATCTCCTGAAACCCCGGTCCCTCACGCAGCCCGTCACAGTGCCAGCGCTTGTGCGCCAGCGAGCCGGGTCCGCCGTGAATCTGATTGCTGCCTTCGTTGATGGAGAGCTGTACAGCCTTGCCGTCGATGTGCAGAAGCCCGCCGGGAATGCGCCCCGCATAGGGTGCCAGCGTCACGCCGGCACAGCTGGGATCGTCGAGCCCCTCAAGCGGCAGCGCAACATTGGCAAATGTGCCGTCTCTGTCCGCCATGCGCACACAGGTCACGGCAGCGCCCGCGTCCAGCAGCACAACCTCCATGCCGGACGGGCAAAAAAGCCTGTATTCCTTGCAAAACTGCACCCGAGCACCTCCCCGCGCAGCGTAGGATATAGTCCTTCTGACGATAAAAGGATAGCAAAATCCAAGCGAGTTGCAAGTGGTTCCGAGCCAAAAGCGCAAGAAATCCAAATAATACGGCAAGTCAGCCAAAATATTTCCATTCGTTTTGTGCTAAAATTCATTTAGTGAAAACCGCAACCGCAAAAATCATCCAATTTGAACACAGGAGGTGTGAAAGCGTGGGCAATACACTGGAGTTTCGCCACATTACCAAGTACTTCCCCGGTGTAAAGGCGCTCGACGATGTCAGCTTCGTCGCATACAGCGGCGAGGTGCTGGCCTTCCTCGGCGAAAACGGCGCAGGAAAGTCAACGCTGCTCAAAACGCTCAACGGCGATTATCAGCCGACCTCAGGTCAATACCTCATCAACGGCGAGGAGGTGCACTTCCGCAACCCGCATGAGGCGATCGAGGCCGGCGTGAGCATCATTTATCAGGAGCGTCAGCTGCTCATGGAGCTCTCCGTGGCGGAGAACATCTACCTGGGCCGCATGCCCGCCAATTTCCTGGGCGTGATCGACACGCGCAAGGCGAACGAGATGGCCCAGAGGATCATCGACGAGTTCGGCATCCCGATCAGGGCCACCGACAAGGTGAAGGATCTGAGCGTCGCCTACCAGCAGCTGGTGGAAATCATGAAGGCGTGCAGCCGCGAAAACCTGCGCGTCATCTGCTTTGACGAGCCGTCAGCCAGCCTGAGCGATTCGGAGATCGAGGCGCTGTTTGCCATCATCCGCAAGCTGAAGGCGGAGGGCAAGATCATCATCTACGTCACCCACCGCATGAGCGAGATCTTTCAGATCACCGACAAGGTCGCCATCTTCAAGGACGGCCGCTACGTCGATACGGTCAACACCGCCGAGGTACAGGAGCCGCAGCTCATCCGCATGATGGTCGGCCGCGATCTGGGCGATATCTACAGCTCGCTGGATCGGGACAAGCAGATCGGCGAGGTGCTGCTGGACGTGCGCGGGATCTCTTCGGACTATGTGGAGAACGTCTCCTTCACGCTCCACGCGGGCGAGGTGCTGGGCTTCTCCGGCCTGGTCGGCGCGGGCCGCACGGAGACGATGCGCGCCATCATCGGCGCGGACAGGCAGACCGGCGGCGAGGTGTACCTTGCGGGTGAAAGGATCGTCTGCCACAGCCCGCACGACGCCATGCGCCACGGCATCGTCCTGGTGCCGGAGGACCGCAAGATGCAGGGCATCCTGGCCAACATGGACGTGCGCAACAACATCAACATCTCCCTGCTGGACCAGCACGCCAACCGCTTCGGCGTGATCGATGCCAGGGCCGAGGACGAGGCCGCGCGCAAGGGCATCGAGGACTTCCGCATCCGCACGCCCAACGCGGAGAAGAAGATCGTCGAGCTCTCCGGCGGCAATCAGCAAAAGTGCATCGTCGCCCGCTGGATGAGCACCCACCCGCGCGTGCTGATTCTGGACGAGCCGACCAAGGGCATCGACGTCGGCGCCAAGTCCGAGTTCTATCAGATGATCTGCCAGTTCGCCAAGCAGGGTCTGGGCGTCATCCTCGTCTCCTCCGAGCTGCCGGAGGTCATTGGCCTGAGCGACCGCATCATCGTCATGCGCGGACGCAAGATCGTCGGCGAGGTGATGCGCGAGGACGCCACGGAAGACCGGCTGCTCGCCCTGGGCATGACGGAAAACTGAGTTGACAGTCAGGAGGAATCCGTAAATGAAGGAACGGCTCAAAAAAACATTCGGCGGCGACAAGCTGATCCTGCTTGCCGCGACCGTCGTGGTCTTCGCGCTGTTCACGGCGCTGAACAAGAACTTCCTCTCGTGGAGAAACATCGTCAACATTCTGGTCGCCTCCTCGCTGGTCGGCATGGTCGCCATCGGCCACACCTACCTGATCATTGCGGGCCAGAACGACCTGTCCCCGGGCTCCGTCGCCGCGTTCTCCGGCGTGCTGGCTGCGCTGCTGGTGTCAAGCGGCGTGAACCTGTGGCTCTCCTTCCTCATCACCATCGCCGCCGGCGCGCTCATCGGCGTGTTCAACGCCTTCATGATCAACAAGATCAAGCTCGAGGCGTTCATCGCCACGCTGGTCACGCAGAGCATCATCCGCGGCTTCGCCTACATCCTGTGTGACGGCAAGCCCGTGGCCATCAGCAACGCGACGTTCATCAAGCTGGGCAAGACCCGGTTCCTCGACATCCCGCTGGCCGTGTGGATCATGCTGATCTGCATCGTGATCTTCGGCTTCATCCTCGCCAAGACGCGCTTTGGCCGCAGCATCTACGCCATCGGCGGCAACAAGGACGCCGCCCGTCTGGCCGGCCTCAACCCGCAGCGCATCATCACCACCACCTTTATCATGATGGGCATCCTGTGCGCCATCGGCGGCATCATCTTCGCCGCCCGCATGAACAGCGGACAGCCTGCCGCCAACGTCAACCTGGAGTTTGACGCGATCACCGCCGTCATCCTGGGCGGCGTCTCCTTCTCCGGCGGCGTGGGCACGATGGGCGGCACCATCATTGGCGTGTTCCTGATTCAGGCGTTCAACACCGGCCTTACCATGGTCAACGTTCCGTCCTTCTGGCAGTATGTCGCCAAGGGCGCCCTGCTCCTCTTCGCGCTGACGAGCGACTTCATCCGCAAGCGCAACCGCGAGAAGCAGCTGCTGGAAGCCAGCAAGAAGAACGGCTGACCGCATCCCTTTGCAATATGCCAAGAACGGCATATCAATAAACGTTAGGAGGAATCCCCATGAAAAAGACTCTGGCTATCGTCCTGGCTCTGGCACTGATGCTCTGCGCGCTGACCGCGGTCGCGGAGAGCAAGGGCATGATCTACGGCATCTACAAGGCCGGCGATCAGACCTGGTTCATCGACGAGGGCGCCGCCGCCGAGGCCGCTGCCAAGGCTGCCGGCTATGACTTCACCTACGTGGACGCGAAGATGAGCCCCGAGGAGTATCTGCGCGCCATCGACAACGCCATCGCCAACAACGCGGCGGGCGTGGTCACCTGCATCCCGGATCAGACGATGTCCCAGGCGGCTGTGGACAAGCTGGCCGAGGCCGGCATCCCGGTCGTCGCGGCTGACGACGCGCTGCAGACGCCCGACGGCACCAAGATCGCGCCGTGGGTCGGCATCAACGCCTACGTCATCGGCGAAGCCAACGGCGCCTGGGTGGCCGAGTACGCCAAGGCGAACAACCTGGTGAACGATCCGGAATGCGCCCTGCTCATCCTGACCATGGACACCGTTTCCAGCTGCGTGCCGCGCGCTGAGGGCGAGTATGCCAAGTTCACCGAGCTGTGCCCGGAATTCGACACCGCGAAGATCTACAAGGCTGACTACGACGGCACCACCGACAAGGGCAACATCGCCGCTGCCGCCGTGTTCACCGCGCATCCGGAAATCACCAAGTGGCTCGTGACCGGCGCCAATGAGGAAGGCACCATCGGCGCGCTGCGCGCGCTGGAGTCCGCCGGCCTGGACGGCGAGTCCTGCGTCGTCGGCCTGGGCGCCTACATGGCCAAGGACGAGTGGAAGAAGGAAGGCCCGAATGCCATGAAGGCCGCCGCGTACTTCTCCTCCCTGTCCGTCGGCGCCGGCTCCGTTGAGGTGCTGCTGCAGATCATCGACGGCCAGGAAGTGACCATGGAGACCGCGGTGGACGCCGTTGTCGTCACCCCGGAAACCTACGTCGAGGTCATGGGCAAGGACGCCGAGTAAACCTTTCCAACAAATTGAGGAGCGGATATCCGCTCCTCTTTTTTCGGTTATCTCTGGTTTCTGTACTCCAGCGGCGTCATTCCGGTGAGGCGCTTGAACGTCGTGCAGAAGGTGGAATCGCTGCCGTAGCCGCAGCGATAAGCGATCTCCTTGAGGGAGAGCTGCGTGGTGCGCAGATAAAAGCGCGCCGTATTGATGCGCGTGTTGATGAGGTATTCGCGCAGGGTGTAGCCGGTCTCGCGCTTGAACACGCGGGAAAAATAGAACGGGCTGAGCGACACGCGCTGGGCAAGCTCCTCCAGCGTCAGCGGCTGATCGATGTGCTCATTGACATAGCTGAGCACCTCCTCAATTCGGGCGCTGTGCTCGGACAGGCCCTCCTCGGGCAGCTCCGTGACCAGGAATTCCGTGAGGATGGACGTGATGTTCTTGGAGATCAGCGCCTCGCTGATCCGCTTATCGACGTGGAACATGTTGTAAATGCGCTCCAGGCCGTGTGCCGCATGGTAGGCATTCTTGAGCAGGATGAGCTGGCGGCGGTTCTGCACGATGGCCTCGAAATAATCCCTGGCCAGCCGTCCGTCAAAATGAATCCAGCGGATCTCCCAGTCGCTGTCCGTGCCGTAGCGGTGCGGCAGATAGCAGTCCAGAATGATCAGGGAGCCCTCGTGCAGCTCCATGCGCTGATTGTCCAGATAGCAGTAGCCCTTTCCCCGGACGACATAGAGAACCAGAAAGCTGTCATAGGCGGAACGGCGAACGGCGTAGTGCTCGTTGCAGAAGTAGTGACCGGTACAGTTCAGCGTGAAAAAGAGGTTCTGTGCCATCACGCTGGACGTATGAAAGTAGGCGTTGGACTCAGGCAGCACGCCCGGTTCGTTGATCTTCATGCAGCTTTCACTTCCCTTCGCCTTTCTGCGGATATCCTCAGTGTAGCCCATCAGGACGCAAAATGCAAGGCGGCAAGCCGAATTCTCCCGCACCGCGTCATACTATTCTCAAATAGAAACGAGCTATAAGCGCGAAGCGAAGAAGGGGTCTGGGGACTGGTCCCCAGGCTAGGGGTTTGGGGGATGAAATCCCCCAACGTCTCCATATCGCGAAGCGATCAAAGAAAAGCAGTCAGGGAGCGAAGCGTTACCTGACGGCCGGTTATTGCATGGCCGATTTTATTTGAGAGTAGTATCAGAAGTCAGCAAAGGCCCCGGAGTCTTCCGGGGCCAGAATAACTTATAGGTTCTTCAGGAACCGCGCAGCCAGCCGCGGCCATTCAGCGCATTCCGGCCGCTGCAACGACGCATCCCACGCGGCGCAGGTCTGCGTATTGCACAGGCTCAGCCCGTGGCGGCCCTCCGGGTAGATGTGCACCTCCGTGCGTACGCCCGCGTCCGCCAGCGCCAGCGCCATGCGCAGGCTGTTCTTCACCGGCACGGCGTCATCGGAAAACGTATGCCACAGGAACGTCGGCGGGTAATCGCCGCTCACCCAGTTCAGCACGCTGTAGCGCTGGTGCGCCTTCACATCCTCCGTGCCGGAGAGATGCACAAACGAGCCGCGATGCGCGTCCTCATCCGCGCAGATGACCGGATAGCACAGCACGGCGGCGTTGGGCCGCACGTCCTCGGGCGCAAGCCCCAGCTCCTGCCACAGCTCGGCACGCTGCCACAATCCGCTCAGGCTCGCCGCCAGATGGCCGCCGGCCGAGAAGCCCATAACCGCGATCCTGTTCGGATCGGTATGCCACTGCTCTGCATGGCTGCGCACATAGGCGACAGCCGCCGCCGCGTCGTGCTGGGGCAGCGGGAAGGTGTTTTCCGGCGCCTTGTCGTACCAGGCAGACGCATCCTGCCCGCGAATCTCGTCCTCCGGCTGCGCGCCCACGCGGTACCACAGGACAAACACATTGAAGCCTTCCATCAAAAAGCGCAGCGCCACCGGCTCGGACTCGCGCTCGCTGCAGAACGCGTAGCCGCCGCCAGGACAGATGACGATGGCCGGCCGCCTGATCTCGGGATCGATCTCCCGGGAAACGCGCGGAACGTACACATCCATGCTCACCTGCGTGCCGCGTGAGGACGGCACAAGAACCCGTTCGTGAATCATACTGACCTCCTGATTCTGGGGTACGTTGGGGCTGCAAGCCCCCAACCCCGCTTGGGGATTTCATCCCCAAACCCCTTCTTCGCTTCGCGCATAAGAAAGTGTCTTTGGGGAAAACAGCATCAAAAGTCCATCGCCATCCTGCTGGACTCTTCCTCGGACAGCTCGGTGATCTGCTTGTCCATCACGCGGTACACGCGCTGGCACATGTTCAGCACGCTCGGCCTGTGCGTGGTGACGATGCAGGTCTTGTTCGGCCGCTGCCTGATGATGTTGCGCAGCACCTGCCGCTCGGTCGTCACGTCCAGCGCGGAGGTCGCCTCGTCCAGCAGCAGCACCGGCGCGTCGCGCAGCACCGCGCGGGCAATCGCGATGCGCTGAGCCTGGCCCTCGGACAGACCACGGCCGCGCTCGCCGATCTTGTAGTTGATCGTCTCCGGCATCTTGCTCACAAAGTCCCACGCGCAGGCAATCTTCAGCGCCTCAATGATCTCTTCATCCGTCGCATCGTCCTTCACCATGCGCATGTTTTCCGCAATCGTACCGGAAAGGATCGTGTTGCCCTGCGGCACATAGGAGAACAGATGGCGCGTGTCAGCATTGAGCGGCAGCTCCAGGCCGCTGCTCGCGCGGATCACCGCATCGCCGCCCTTGGGCTGAACCAGGCCGAGGATCAGGCGGATCAGCGTCGTCTTGCCCTCGCCGGACGGGCCGATCAGCGCAACGATCTCGCCCGGCCGCGCGATCATCTGCGAATCCTTGATGACGCGCTTTCCGCGGACGTAGCCAAAGCTCATGCCGCGCATCTCGACGGTAAAGCCATCCTCGATGTACGCATCCAGCTCGCTGCTGCGCGCCACATGCGCTTCGCGCGGCAGATCCACCAGCTCGCGGATGCGGTGTGCGGAGATCGACGTATTCAGGAACGCCGGAATGATGCCGACCAGGCTGGAAAACGCGCCGGCGAGCTTGTTGCGCTGCTGCATAAAGAGCGTCATCGTGCCGTAGGTGATCTCCCTCGTCCACAGGCGGTACAGGCAGTAGCCGAAAACGCCGCCCTGAAGGATGAAGCCGAAGATCGAGCTGACAATGCCCGTCTTGATGGAGAACATGTTGTACTGCAGCTGGAAGTCCTTCATCGTCTTCTGCCATTCGCGCAGCTTTTCGCTGTAATGCGGCGCGATGCCGAAGGACTTGATCGTATCGAAGTTGTAGAACGTCTCCACCTGGAAGCTCATCACCTGGCTGCTCATTTCCTTGGCGCGTTTGGCATAGCGGCGGCGGTATTTCATCAGAATCGCCGACATCGCAAAGCCCACCGGCGCGCCGACAAACGCCAGCACCGCCATCATCTTGTCATAGCGCATGATGACGAAGAACGTGACGACAAAGTTGTACACAAGGATGATGATGGACGGAAACCAGCCGATCGCGTTGCTGGAAATGGTGCTCACATCGTTGGAAAAGCGGTTGAGCAGGTCGCCGTTGGGGTACTTGCTCATGGCGTACCAGTCCGCGTCGATGATCTTGTCAAAGATGTCCGCCTGGATGTCGTTGCCGATATTGATGCTCAGCTTCAGGTTGAAGCGATTCAGCCAGTTGCCGATCGTCAGGTTGAAAACCGTGGATGTCACCGCCACGGTCACCAGCAGCCACAGCTTGTCCGTCTGGTAGCCGGTGATCACGTCCAGCAGGTACTTGCTCATCAGGCTGCTCACAACGCCGAGCGTCGTGCTGACCAGGCCCATCACCGTCGAATACACGATGGCCCAAATATACTTTTTGCTGTATGAAAAGATCCACTTCCAGTCATCGATGGTCTCCTCGATGGAGCCGTCGTACCACTTGTTGATCAGAATCTTCAGCGATTCAAAAGCGATCTTGACCTCCCGGCTCTGATCGCGGTTTTCTGCCATGCATGCATCTCCTTTCCCTCCGCGCGCGGTTCGCACGCCCGCCTGTCCGTATATCCATTATCCTTTATCATACGCCATTCCCCGGGGTTCGTCAAGCGCGCCAAATGCCTTCCCGCTGCCAAAGGGCCTGACCCGGCTCAGTTCTTCCCATCAGACAAAAAGCGCGCAGGAATGCTTTCCCGCGCGCCGGCAATGCTCCCCGGTGAACACATGACATCCCGGGCCGTCATTTGATGATCCCGTACCGACGCAGCAGCTCCACGCGCTCGCTGCCGATGCGCAGGCTCTCCGCAGCGCGGTTGTCCGTCCCAGCCCCGCGGTGCTCCCCCGCGTAATGCACAATGCGCAGCACCCAGGCGAGCGGCAGCAGCCAGGGCTTTGTCCGCAGGAAGGGATAGCGCCCCACCAGCGTACTGCGGCCCGGAAAGAGCGTGCGCAGCACGTTGCCCCCGGCCTTCCTGCCCCGCCTGTCCGCGGCAACAGCATTGAGCGTCATGGTGCTCGAGTGCTTGCGGCTCATGCTGGCGTCGCCAAACACGCCGCTGCTGAGCAGGTCGTCAAGCATACGGCAATAACCACCCGCGATCTCCTGCCATGCCTGCAGGCATCCCGCCGCATTCGGTTCAAAGCTCAGGTACTTTCTCCCAATCTTCAGCAGCGCCGCCGCGAACTGCTCCGCCCGGATTTCTCGGCAGTTCTCCAGCACAGCCGTCCAGTCGATCTCCTGCCCATAGCGTCCCGCGAAGAGCACAATGTCGCACACCTGCCGGATACCGAAGCCGCTGTGCAGGAAGTGCTTGAACGCGTGGCAGATCAGATAGAAGAAGTGATCCGTCGGGCTGAGCGTCATAAGCGGCACGCCGTCCACGACGATCTCCGTCGTATGCGCGTGCACGTCCGCAAAGAACCGGTTGAAATCGCCGTACGCGTCATTCTCCGGCGGGAACAGGTGCTTGTGCAGCTCGATGTACAGCGGGCTGCCCGGCCTGCCGTAGGGAATCTCATGCGCGTTCTGTACCTCCTGCTGCGTATCAAGCGGCTGCATGCCGAAGGCGAGCATCGCCTCGTGGCAGCGCGCAAACTGCTCCGGCGGGATCAGCACGTCCTCGTCTCCGGAAATCCGGTGATCCGGATGGGGATACAGCTCCCTGCAGACGATGCCCTTCACCACGCACGGCGTCAGGCCCGCATCGCGCAGGTGCTTCATCAGCACGAGGAATTCGCTGGTCTTCATCGCCTGCATCATCACGCTCTGCATGGTCTGCCGCTTGGCCATCTGCATCAGCCTCGCGTCCGCGCTCTGCGCCGCAGGGCAGGCATACGCCGCCTCAAAGATCATCGGCAGCACCTGGTGCTCCTGCGCCAGCCCGAACAGCGCAGCCCAATCCTGCGTGCTCAGCGGATTCTCCCAGTGCACATGCCCGCCGCGCAGGCTCTCGCGCAGCGCTTCCAAGAACAGTTGCTCGATCTCGTTCATTCTTCCCCCATCGCTCTCTGCGGTACAATATCGACCACGATAACCTCCGGTACGTTGCCAAAGCGGGGCACAGCGTTTCCGCTGCCCAGCCCGCGCGAGAGAACCATCGCCTTTTTTCCGTCCTCCGACAGATACACCCCGCTTGAGCGCCCCGGGAAAAAGCCCTGATCCGGCGCATACAGCCCGCCGATCAGCGGCAGACGAATCTGGCCGCCGTGCTCATGGCCCGACAGCACGCAGTCAATCTCCCAGATATCCAGATTGTCGTTGCGAATCCAGCACGTCGGCAGATGCGCCAGCAGCAGCGTATAGTCCTCCGTATTCTGGAATTCCTTGAGAAACTCGCACTCCCAATACCGCGCCTCGCCGGTGGCATAGTATTTCTCCGGTAGGCAATAGCCGTAGATGCCGCCCAGGCGAATCGTCTGCCCGTTCACCGTCACATCTTCATACGTCCGGTTGAGCACCACTGCGCCCGCTTCCTCAAAGAGCACCGTGAGGTCCCTGCGGAAGGTGTTCTGGTGCGTCACCTCATGGTTGCCATAGGAGAAGTACACCGGCGCAGTCTCCGTCAGCCCGCGAACCAGATTCACAGCGACCTCCGTCTCCTCTTCCCTGCCATTGAGCATGTCTCCGGTCATCAGAATCAGATCCGGGTGCTGCCGGCTGACCATGCGCACCAGCCGCTCGTTATTTTTCCCGAACTCGCTGTTGTGCAGGTCCGTGAGGTGAACAAGGCGAATGGGCGCGGTGAGCTTGTCCGTGGTCAATGCATACTGCGTCACTGTCAGCAGATACTTGCAGCGCCAAACCTCAAGCAGCAACAGCGCAATCAACAGCAGACAAGCCATCGCAGCACAACGCTTGAACCTTTTCATGCAATCACTAACCCTATTCTACATGTTATTGGGTTCAGGCAAAGAAATCCGCATTCTCTTCCTGTGCATCCGCTTTCCTCGGCGTGCACGTTTCAAACAGCGCCCGCAAATACGCGTATTTCTCCTTGATGCCCAGATTTCCCCACAGTACCCGTCCGCAGTATGTCCGCTGCAGCTGTCTGGCCATTCCACACGCCTGCGGGTATTCCTGCGATTCCCGGGCAAAGGTAATCAGTGCATCAGCAAAATTGCTCAGATACGCCGTATACAAGGCCGGATATCGCTTCGTAACGAGCTCAAACCGCTCAGGATAGTATTCCATTCGGTCCATCAAAATGCGCGCTCTCTTCCCCTGACTCATCACGCCGGAATTCCTCTGTCTGTAATCATACAGCGTTTCATCGCACAGGACAACCTTTTTTGCATTCAGAACCGCTTTGTATGTGAAAAACTCGTCGTCGATGACGTGTCCTTCCTCAAAGCGCACGCCCCTGAGGACGTCCCTTCTGAACAACTTGTTCCACAACAGGCCGCAGTTCCAGTCCCTGATGAAATCGCCGAGATACTCCTCTGCGCTGAGAACGCCCGTCCGCAGGTTTTTCTGCACTTCCCTTCGGGATACAAACAGCTTTTGATAAGCGCACACACTGATATCCGCACCATTGTCTTCCATCTGCTGAAGCAGTTTCTCCAGATAGTCAGGATGCGGCACATCGTCGCTGTCGACAAATGCAATATAGGCACCGCTTGCCAAGTTCATCC
Source organism: uncultured Clostridia bacterium (assembly GCA_945948915.1). Lineage (GTDB taxonomy): Bacteria > Bacillota > Clostridia > Christensenellales > Aristaeellaceae > Ventricola. Next base: position 18,543 of record CAMFCQ010000001.1, read on the forward strand.
CCACGTTGCGCGCATGTGCCGCACCGCCGTTTTTCTGGTGCAGTACACGGACACGCTCATCGCGACAGGCGTAATCATCGCAAATCGGTGCAGAGCAATCCGTTGATCCGTCATCAATCAGCAGGAATTCAGCATGACGGTATGTCTGACCCAGCAAGGCGTCTAGGCATTGCGGAAGATACGCCTCGACATTGAATATCGGAACAATGACGCTAATTTTTTCCTGACTCATCTCTTTGCGTTCCTCAACTGCCTCAGCTTCTTCTTCATTGGATCCGGGATCAGCCGCACAGCCAGCGCGCGTGCTCTTCCCTTAACATCAAGAATCGCCCCAATCAGTCTCACAAAATCCAACGCATACCGCCCAGCAATCTCTGATTTTGTAAAGGGCCAGCACAGATCGTTCGCATCACTGTATGCTTTCAGATCGTTTCCGGGATACAGCAGAAAGGGCCCTGCTCCGATTGACTTGGGATATCCGTGAATCGGCTCGCTGTAAACATCGATATATGTCATTCTGCAGGGCCGCATCAGTAAATACAGCTCCAGATTCTTATGGACCAGCTTCGTCTTGTTCAACACAACGAGTTCAAGATTGCGATTCTGTGAGAAGGCGATGTTGATCGGAATCGACCCATTAAGGCAGGCAATGGTTCCGGCATGATTCCAGATGTAAACCTGATCACGCAAGGAAAGCTGTTCGGGCGGAAGATGCATATACCCGTTGGCCTTCAGCCACTTTGAAATCATCTGCTCGCCGAATTCCGTTCTCTTCGCCTTGCCAAAATCAAGCCGGGAAAAATAGACGCGCTGCAGGTTCACTTCCGGATTGAATTCATACTTTTCTTCCCGTACCCTGTCTGTGATATGGTCAAAGATCGACAGATACTCTTTCGTGTACCAGATGCAAGGCCTGCAGGCAAACTGCGGTACAATCACGTTCCTGAATCGGGTCGGCTTTGTGATGTGTATGAGCTGCTGTGCCTCAAGACCCAACAGTTCAAAAAACTCCAGGAAATTGCCGTCCGGCTCTTCATCACCCAAATAAGCCAGCTTAACCTGACGCCCTCTGTGCGGATGTTGAACAAAGAACCAAAGGCGGGCAATATCGTCAACCAGGAAGTGTCCCCAGTGCCTGGAAAACAATCCCATGTAGACAGCTTCGCATTCCTCATAGATTTCCTCATCCCAGGGATACGCCCCGCCATGCGCAGCCCAACCGCCGTCATAAGCGGATAACTCGACAAACCGCCCCTCACCGTCACAAACGCCGCCTAGTCCCCATGAAGGACCGTCCTTCTCGTATTTTCTCGGCAGGACAACGCCTTGTGCATATTCCTGGAGCGCCATCGGCTGCTCAGAAAGAAACATCTTATACTGATTTGTAAACTGTGTTGCCATGTTCAATTCCTCATTTTTCAGCGCAGCAGCCGAGTTTTTTCAGAAAAACCGCCAACTGTTCCTTGATATATACCCTGCGGTTTTCCCTGTACAGCTTTCTGCCCATCTTTTCGTCCAGCGCCAGAACCAATCGCCTTTTTTCCCTCATGCTCATACCGGCATTATGGAAAATCAGATACGCATACAGCTCAATCTGCCGCCTGCGGTCCGTCTCAACCGCCGCCTCAATCACGTCGGGCGTCATGCCCATCAGCGTATACAGCATTCTGAGATTCTTGAGCGGTTCTTCCACGCTTTCATAGCCGACGCGGAACATCAGCGAGCCCGCCTGGTCGCGCATGTAATGATACAGCGGCCTGTTGATGAGCGCTGCCCGTTCCGGCCTGGCCACCTGCAAATAACCCAGGATGAACCGCAGGTCTTCGCCAATGCTGATGCGCTCATCAAAGCAAAGCCTGGCCTTGCGGATTTCCGACAGAAGAAAGACCTTGTTCCAAAGCTGCTGCAGCAGCCTGTGGTCATACAGGGCCTTGAGTTCGCCCTGCAGTTCCTTCACCTGTACATCCGCCTTGCCCGGCCATGCAAAGATATCCGTGCGTCCATTGTTCTTTTCATCGTGATTCACATATCCGCACACGGCAAAGCTGCACCCTGTCGTTTCCAGCACATGCTGAAACGACGCGATGTATGTGGGTTCGACCCAGTCATCGCTGTCCGCAAACAGCACATACTCGCCGCTTGCAGCCTGCAATCCACGGTTTCGCGTAAACGACACGCCGCGGTTGACGTCATTTCTCAGAGCCTTCACCGCAGGATAACGCGCCGCGAGCCTCTGGCAGACTGCCCACGTTCCATCCTTTGAGCAATCCTCTACCACGATGATCTCAACCTCTGCCGTACAGATGTTGGCCATCAGGCTGTCCACGCAGCGCTCAAGCGTGTTTTGCGCTCCATACGCCGGAATGATCACGCTGAATTTCACAGAAAACCGTCCCTTCAAAACTGTGCCTTTGATCCATAGACCTCGTTAAGCAGGTATCCATACAGCGTCAGCTGTCCCTCCGACGTTTTCTTCTGCAGGTCCATCTTATACGTCAGCTTGTGCATCACGTTTCGCGCTGTCAGCCGTTCGTACAATTCCCTGGAATACGGCTGATTGAGCATGCGATACAGGCAGAAGATATCCTCATTGTTATCCGGCACGCTGTCAATCACCGCCCGGATCGCCGGTACAGCCCGATAGCCGGCCATCAGCAGATAATCAATCTGCACATAATCGATGATGAGATCGTTCTCTTTCCACCAGGCAGAAAACGCATCGTTCATATAGCGGAACACGACATTGCCCTTTTCTCCTGCCATCGAGAAACCGCACCATTTTCCGCGGCACGCTTCCCGCCGCGTTTCAGCCAGGTTTGCCTCCATCCGCTGACAGTAAAACCGTCCTGTAAAGTACTCCTCCGGGATATCTCCACTAAAAAACAGCGTCGCATCCAGCCAGTACCCGCCATACTTTTCCAAAAGCTTAAAGCGCAGCACATCGGACATGGTTGTCATGGTAATCACGCCGCGATTGAATTTTTCCAGAATGTGCGGCTCGATGTTCACATACGACGCGTAATTCTCCAGGGTGATCAGATGCAGCTCCGCCCTGTCCGTCGGAATGACCTGCTTCAGGCGTGCATGGCACATCTGCACAATCTCAGGCATCTGCGCCTCGCCCTGCCACCAGCAGCACCAGATCGGAGTCTTCTCCGTCACTGCCGGCAATTCAGGCTCGCCTACCGGCTCATCCCGATACTTCTTCGTGACGTTCTGCATCGCCCGATCGACATACGCGGCAATCGTGGCAATATATCGCTCGCTCTTTCCCGGGGGAATCAGCCCGTCCCAGAAGGATTCCAGCGCCACCTTGGCACCGAAGGCCTTCATTCGTTTGGGAAACACACGTCCCTCCCGGACAATGCGCTCACCCAGATGATATGCACGCTGGAAAAAACGAAAAACTGTATGAATCCCTCTCGATTTCATGCTTTCATCACTCTCAAGTGTCTCTCAATGCCTGCAGCTATGGGTTCCAGAACGATTCCGCTTAAGGCAGAGAGCAGCAGGCACCATGCAAAAATCAGCCATGAACAGTAAGGTGCAAAACACAATTTCTGAAAATAATAATATGCAAAAAACGTATGTGTGAGCCAGATATACGTCGAATAACGACCGACGACTTTCAGCACAGCACCGCATACTTTCAGGCAGTACTTCGACTTTAAAGCACAGGAGCATACCCATATCAGGATTGGCGCATAGAAGAAGTCCGTCAGAGTTCCTTGGCTCCACACGACTCTGCTGGCGAGAATCCCTATGCAGGACACCATAAAGACGATGTACGCAAATCTTCCTCTTCTTCGCAGTCTATCGTCCAGAACATCAAATATGCAATACTCGGCAGCAATCATTCCTATAAACGAACACAAAAACACGTTTGCAAATGTATTTCCTTTCATTGAAAAAAGCAACGAAACACCGGCTATCGCACATGTGATATACTTGCTTTTTTTGCCTCGGCGAATCAAATAAGCAGCGATCGGGAAAACCAGTAGTATCTTTATATACTCTGAGACGTACCACCATTCCTGGTTGTATTTACAATTCAGGCCCAGCAGTCCTCGAAAAAATGTACGCGCCTCCCATTCGTAGCTGCCTCTGACAATTCCTAACGGAACCCATATGGCATATACCAGCCAAAAACGCAGTAGGAATTTCGTCAGTTGCCTCATTGCACTTCCATAACCTCTGCGTATGCTTTGATACTCCTTATTCTGTTCTTTTTGGATCATCCCATAACCCGTTAGAAACGCGAATATCGAAATGCATATTCTTCCGTAATATGCCAGAATGGTCTCAAGATGCAACCCGGCAAAATCCAAAGGAGCAAAATAGCTATATGAAATCCTTTCTGGAAAAGCAAATAGATGATGAAAGACCATCAGCATGACTGCGAGACCTCTTATCATGATCGATTCCTCTTTTGAGATGAATTTCGCTTTGCCCATACTTTACTCCCTGCCAAGCGCGCGGTCCAGCACCTCAAAATGCCGATTCGCGCCCTGCCGCCATTCGTTGATTTTCTGTGCATCCGCGTGGCCAAAGCCTTCGCGAAGTTGCTCCTGCGTGATGATCTTTTGGCTGCGGATATCCGCAATCTTCCCATTAAATCCGATATCGTCCAATACGCGGATCGTTTTATCGCTGTACACGACTGGGAACACCCATCTTCCCGCCGCCAGCCCCAGAATCGCGGCGTGGAACCGCGAAGCAATCACCTGTGCCGACTGCGCGATCTCCCTCACCATCTCGTCAGGATTCGTTCCGTCATAGCACAGAATCCGGATGCGCGCATCGTCCATCGCAACGCCTGCCGCTTCAAGGATCTCCCGAATCGCGATTTCATCGCCTTCAATCCGGCAGAACGAGGCCAGCACACAGGCATACCCCTCCTGCAGATAACCTTGAATGATCTGCGCCATAGAGGCGACATACCCCCGGCGATATTCTCCCAGGCTGCGGCTTCCTTCGCCCTTCTGCCCGCAATGAATCACGGAAATCAAGACCTGCTTCTCCCTGACCTCGACGTCTGGAATGGGGTAAGAGAACAGAATATCCGGCGCGCAGCGCACCTTTGAGCATTGTGCAAATTTGTCCCGTGAGTATCTGTCCCTGAAGCACACATCCTGCGTCTGTTCAAAGATCGTTTCCAGCCTTGCCCGGTATTCCTCGCTCTGATAGGGGCCAAAGTTCGCGCCAAGCACATAAAACGGATACTGCCCGGCCGCATATGCCCACCAATTCAGGATCATCGGCCAGTTCTCATATTCAATAAACAGCGATCCGCCGATATACACCACCGCATCGCAGCGCTTCTCGTGCCATGTTTTATAGCGCGCGGCGAATGAACTGCGGATTCCGGATAGCATGCGAATAACGCCCGAGTCAGGATCGAGCGCCTTCATGTTGTCGATAGAGGCAAAAGAAACCCGGTTTTCCGGCCCCGCCCAGATATAAAACTGTACGTCAGGATACCGCCGCGTAATCGTTTGAATAAACAGATCGTCTCCCAGGTTTGCGGCGTTGTAGGCGTAAAGAAATACACGCTTCTTTTTCATATATCCGCTTTCCTAAATTCCGTGAGATTTGCGTCTGCGCTGCTTCATCTCCGATATTGAATCGATTGGATAAAGCGTTTCAATTCTATCTTTTCAAAATACGAAGTGCTTTACGAAAAATCCCACCGAACAGATTCTTCTCATACGAATTCATCGAGAAAAACCAACTCAATCCAACAAAAACCGCACTGTATAGGACGACACCCGCCAGAAACGGCACCATACTTACTATGCTCAGCCTGACATTTACAATATAGTATCCGGCAATGATCATCAGCAGCGGAACCACGCTGATCTTCCCAATGTTCTTCCAAAACCCCTTGATATCCAGGCCAATCTTGAAGCTATAGTAACCGTTCATGATGATGCCGTTGCCCACAATAAACGCAATGGCTGTACAGGATGCTGCGCCGATGATGCCAAACCTGGGGATGACCAGATAGGTAGAAACCACATTGATGACAGCAATCACCACATATAGAACTGACCGGAATTGATGCTTGTTCTGCGCGACAATCGTTGAAAAAGCAATGCCCTGAATCAGCGGCACGGCAAGCGGAATCATGGTCAGAAGCGCAACATAATACGCATCCTCATATCCGGCTCCGGCCCACAATCTGATAAAACACTGTCCAAAGACAATATATCCGGACAGGATGAGCGAAACCACGTAATACTGGATTCTTCCGACTCGAATCAGCAATTCCGAGATTTCCTTCGTATTGTCGCTCTTCTGTGCGATCATCATGGCTTTAGGCGTAAACACGCTGCTGATGGAATGCGCCATATTCTGCAGCATGGCTGTAAATGTACCACCAATATTATAAACCGCAACCGCGGCAGCGCCTATTGTTGCACCAATGATGACCTTATCGGTTGCCCAATACAGCATATCTGCGATCGAAGATAGGAAAACAAACGCGCTGAACTTCCAGATTTCCTTCAGCAAATGGACAGGCATATTCCTAAAACTCGGGTGCAGATTGAGCTTTTTTCTGCAATATGTGTATTGAACAATGCCGTTTACAACCTGAAAAGCGAAGCCGCCTACAGCCATACCAACAGAAGCATATCCGGCAAACAGGATGACCAGATTCAAAATAGGTCCCAGAATTGTCCCAAATATACTCCAAATATTTGCAAAAACAAACTGTTCATAGGCAGAGACAATCGAAGAATACATGCTGATGGGTATCGAAATGGCCATATGCGCAATCATGATGACCATCAGGCATTTGAGTCTCTCAAGTTCATTGTAGGACAGGCCTTTTGCAAAAAACGCATCAGCCTTGACCACCAGAACAGCGCCCACCGCACAAATCAGCAAAGATAAGAAGCCGTAAATCAGCGTAAATAAGCCCATCAAGCCGCGGACTTCTTCTGTTTGGTTGTCGATTCGGCGCTTTGTTGCATAACGAACGATTGCCGAACCCATACCAAAGCTCAACAACCCCAAATAACTTGTGACAGAGCTGGACAGCGAAAACAGGCCATACTCTGCCTGCCCCAATATATTCAGCATAATGGGGGTGTAGAACAACGGAATAACGCAGCTCAATCCCAAATTAAAATAAGAGAGCAAGACTCCCACTCTGCGCTGATTGACACTTTCTTTCATGCTTACTTTGACTCCAGTGCAAAACGCACTCTCTATTTGCACCAACTAATCAGACAGACGCCTAAGCCTTGATAGCAGGCGAACTAACACCCTCATAAAACTACACGCATGCAGCTTTTCATAGAATGCATACCCGTTCAGCGCACTGCGGCCCTTTCCCGCAACAACCAACCTGCTGCTCCTCTGTTCAAAGGCATTTTCGCATGTTCTCTTTGAATACCATGCGATGACCTGCTGATTAGACAATGTGTTTTCTATATCGGTTTTGATTTGTTTCCGGTTCTCTTTCTCTTTAAGCGAACGATAGATCATGTTCTCGATCGATTTTGCCCAATATGTATTCACATATTCAGTATCAAAATCGTAGCAGTCCCCATACCAATCTTTATACATTCGATAGTTTTCCAGAATAATCCGAAAAAATTCTCTGCTGTATCTTCTGCTCAAGGAGTTCGGGATATCCACATAGTTATAGAAACATTGATCCATGGAATAAAAGCTCTCACAATACCGCAGATACCAGACAACAAATGGGCGGTCTTCCCATACGCGCCTTCCTTCATCAAACTCTATCTTGTGTTCGTTGATGATTTCCCGCTTGAAGGCTTTCGTACATGAAAAATCGTAGATAAAGTGTTCTTCATCTTTGCAAAGATTAAGCAGCGGCGGCAGGATCGTTGTCCGAATCTCGTCTCGGGTTAACAGACAATTCTTCTTAACCTGATGAAGATTCCTCGAAATTTCTCCGCTTGAGCTGACATACTTCCAGCCATAATCGATCATGTCCGGCGCATGCGATTCAATGACTCTCACCAGCTCTTCGCACGCCACAGCATCGAGATAATCATCCGCATCCAGAAAGAGAATGTACCGTCCTTTTGCTGCAGCAATTCCGGCATTTCGAGCTGAAGATATTCCACCATTTGCCTTATGAACCGCATGTATATACTCATACTGCTCCGCATACGAATCCGCGATTCTTCCTGATTGGTCCTTTGAGCCATCATCAACGATAATCAGTTCTATCCTTTTTTCTGTTTGGCTGAGAATGCTGCTGATTGCCCTTTCAACAAACTGTTCACCATTATAAACAGGAATAATTACAGAAATCAATATGTTATCCATCGTTCTGTCCTCAAACGCCAATCCCAAGCCGATTCCTGATGCTCGCCGTCAATCCGGGCGCGCAAAGGAACAGGCGGTACCAAATCTTATACTTCAGATTCAGCTCCAGCTTCTGCCATTTCACAGGCTCGATCTGATCAAGCTTCTCTCGAATCATATCAAGCGCATGCGATTTTTCTTCGCCGCAGAGCTGCCTGAGCACACATTGCCAATGATACAGGCACTCAAGCACCGCGTTCTGTCGCGTTAAGTCCGCTAACTCCGGGTATTTCTGCAAATCCTGCATCCGCCGGTATCGCGCTTCCAGCCCATCCAATCGCTTGAGGGAATACCCCTCTCCCATGATGCCCGACGCGCGCTGCAGATAATGATACAGGGAGCGTTTGATCACAACCATGCGCTCCATGCGTTCCAGCACCTGATATGTCCAGAAATCGTCCTCATGGCACTTGCCAACCTCAAAGTCGATTCCTTCGATGACCGCTCTTCGGTACAGCTTATTCCACACCGTCTGGTAGACGCCCTTTTCCAGGACCAGACGGCGAAGCGCTTCGATCCTGTCCAGGCAGACGCATTCTTCCTCGCAGCTCCGCTCCCGCAGAACCTGACCGCCTTCATCTGTCAGCAGCACGCCGCACTCCGCAATGTCGGCCTGCGCATCATTCAATACCCGATAGAGGGCTTCTATATACTGCAAATCAACGTCGTCATCGCTGTCCACGAAGGCCACAAACGCCCCCGCCGCCATCCGCAGTCCGGCGTTGCGCGCGTCGGAAAGACCGCCATTTTCCTTGTGGATCACGCGGATCCGGCTGTCCCGCTTTGCCCATTCGTCGCACATCTGCGGGCAGCGATCCGGCGAGCCGTCGTCCACCAGGATGATGTCCAGATTCGTGTAGGTCTGCTGAGCAATCGAAGAAATGCACCGATCAAGATATGCCTCGACCTTATAGGCTGGCACGATAACACTGATCAAAGGCCAATTCTCCATTGCTACTCTCCTTTAAGCATAGACGTTCTTCTGAAAATAACGACAATAGATGCCGTAAATTGGCTTATAAACAAACGGAACATGGAGAATCATCCTCGCCATCATTGCCCTCTTTTTTCCAAGCAGGTAAAAGGATTCTCTCTCATCCTTCAGCAAATCGCGGACTTTTAGCAGATCCTCCCGATACTCTGCTCCTGCAAACATCAACGCATGATAAGTATTGATACAGGTATTGACGTATGCTTTCTGGGCATCATCCTGGATATCCTCAGTCGAATGCTTTCGAATGATTTCTTTTACCCTGATGGGATCATAGATTCTATGGTCATTGAGTTTCGCCCGTGAGGCAGAGGTGTTGCGAACAATATAATGGTATGGACACCAATCATGAAAGACAGTCTGCCCTGCATTCGAAAACAGATAGTAATTCATCAGCAAATCTTCATTGATTCTGATGCTTCTGTCCATGACCTCTGTATGTAACAAGCTGTGGAACAATTTCTTGTGAAAGAGCTTGTTACACAGACCCGGCTCGACAAGTGAGCCGGACAACAACTCCTTTAGACCTGTTGTTTTGTCATGCCTTACAAGACAGCCTGTGTTGTGAAAGCAGTTGATTCGACCGTCTGCAAAAACCATCTGATATCCGCAATGAGATATGTCCGCCCCATATATCACTGCATTCTTCAAAAGCAGCTCATACATATCCGGCTCAATCTCATCATCGCCATCAACAAAACCTATCCATTCGCCGGAAGCATGCCTGACGCCTTCGAGCCGCGCTGAAGTTACTCCACCGTTTTCTTTATATAGCGGCACAATTCTCTCATCTGTTTCCGCCAGTTCCTCAATAATCCTTCGACTGTCATCCGTCGATCCATCATCAACCAGAATAATCTCCAGATCCCGATGAGTCTGCGCAGCAATGCTGCTCACGCATCTTTTCAACTCCCTTTGAAGATTATAAACAGGTACAATTACAGATATTTTCATGCTTCATCCTTATTCATCAGTATGCGGTTTCTGCCGCCGACAATCACCATATTCGCAGGAACATCCTTTGTTACGACCGTTCCCGCACCAATCACCGAATGATCTTCAATGTGAATACCGCCAATAACAATTGCACCAGCATATATTGTCACATGGTCGCCGATAATTGGCAGATCATTTCCATCAATACTCCTTCCTCGCCCAATTGTTACATTCTGATAAACCGTACAGTTTTCACCATCGAATGACAAAAAACAATCGTCGAATAACCATGATATATCAGTAGGCCTCCGCCAATCTGTCCTGTCGATGCACTTATTTCCAGGCTGTCAAGCGGACGGTATGTCCATCGGACAAAGGCATATTTGATCACAGATTCTATATGCACCCGTACGAAATACTGCCTTCTGAATACCACATTGCTCAGCATAGCTTCATGCAGCGCAATGAGGCCCTTCTTTCCGCTCAACCTCACCAGATCCGCATCAATCTGTTATCAGGTTTTCATCGACAACGAACAATAGACGAGAATTGCAGGAAGCGAACGCCAAATGATCAGAATACGAATCAATCCACATCCAACGCTCATCATGCTCTCGCCAACCGCTCCATCATTTCTTCTACTGCTCGCACCGTATTCTCCGTGCTGAACGCCTTCCCGCGCTCTTTCGCCTTTTCACGGTAATGCTGAAGCAGCTCTGTGTCATCAAGCAGACGCTTGATTCCCTGATACAGCGCTTCCTCATTGTTCTGCGTCACGATGCCCCACTCGTTGCCTTCGCCCAGCATCTCCCGCATGCCGGAGACCTCGACCGTGCAAACCGGCGTCCCGACGATCAAAGCCTCGGTTGCCGCGGTGGAAAAGCCCTCTGCCGTGGATGCGCAGACAAACAGGTCGCATTTCGCCACATATTTGTACGGATTGGTCTGGTATCCCAAAAGGGTAAACGTGCTTTCCAGATGATGCTCCGCAAGATAGGCTTCGATCTTCTCCTTCTCGGGACCGATGCCCAGCACATAGCTGTGCACGGGATACCCTTCGTCCCGGAGACGCTTATGAATCCTCGCCAGCTTATCGAAGCCCTTCACCGGCATCAGCTTGCCGACGCCGCAGAGCCGAATCTCTCCCTCAGAAAACACGTTCGCCTCAACCGGCTCATCCTTCAGCGCCAGAATCTGATCCGTCTCATTGGTATTGTACAGCACCTCTGCCCGTTCTAGCATCGGGTAAATCGAAAGGAAATCCTCCTTCACCGTTTGTGAGACACAGATCGTCTGATCAAAGCGCCGATAGCATGCTGCGGATTCCCTGTAACTGCGGAATGCCCTGGCTGCCTGCTTTTTTGTGTGCTGTTCCACATGAATCCACGACACCAGCTTCGTCGTTCGGTCCGCACATCCGCTGACAATCCTGGCGGACGGTCCTTCCAGATACGACACCTCGATATCGTAATGCTCTTTTACAAACAGTTTGTGCAGCAGCCGGGGAGAGAACAGCTTCATCACATGGCTGTTGCCTGGAAATGACTTGGGGAAAACCGCATGATAATGCACGTCCGGCTTCAGGAATTGCTCGTTGACGCCGCCGAAGAGCGCAATCACCGTGATATCGAATCGTCTTCGATCCAGATGATTGACCAGATTCACCAGCACCTTTTCCGCGCCGCCATGACCCAGATCATGGATCATGAACAGGATTCGAATCATGTGCGCCTCCTTCATCATTTTTGTACTTTATATCGAATATAGAGCGAAAGCAGGAAGCCAAACGGAAGAGCCAGCAACGCCAGCGCAGGCTGCGGCGACTCCTTCACAGCCCGCATGATGTCACCCGCCAGGATGCAGCTGGACACCAGATGGATCGAATGACGCAGCCGGAACTTCAGGGACGTTCCGGGAAAGCTGAGATAGAGCTTGCGAATCTCCGCAAAGCTGTTCGGGCTGCTGCGATACTGCCAGAGCATCGAATTACTCATGCCGGTGGGCTGATAGTCCACAAAGCGCAGGTTTTCATTGAGCACAAGGAAATCGTACTCCCGGCTGATCTGCAGATGCAGATAATGCGGATTGAAGTTTCTTTCGCCCGGGAACACCTTCATCGGCGCAAAGCGCTTGTAGAGCGCCGTTCTGACCACATTGGTGCGGTCTCCGTTGACAATCGGATACTTTCCCGTCAGCAGATCGATCAGGTTGACGGTCCTTTGCTGCGGCAGCGGATCGCCGATCACATGCCCATTCAGGTCGTAATCCAGACCGACGATACCTGCAACCTCGTCCGATCCGTTTTCATCCCAAAACCGCAGAATCGTCTCGACCGCCCGATCCGGCATAAAGTCGTCCGAGTCAATGCATACGCACAGCTCGGTTTCGATGTGTGCAATCGCTTCGTTGTATGCCGTGTGCAGGCCGCCATTTTCCTTGTAGAGATACTGAATCTCAAAATCCCGCGTCTCTTCCTGCCATCTTTCAGCCTGCGCCCGCGTATCGTCCGTTGAGCCATCGTCAACAATCATCCAGATGAAATCCTTGCACGTCTGCCGCTTCATGCTCTCATAGCAGCGGGCGAGCAGCTGCACCCGATTATACGCCGGTGTAAACACCGTCAGTCTCACCATAGTCAGCCTCTTTTTCTTCCAAACAGCATTCGAATCAGCCTGCAGGTGGCCCGATATCCCAGCACACTGCAGCTCAGATGCAGACACAGCAGCTTTTTATTGCCATGATGATATTTCAGAATCCCCTGATGCGGCGCGAGCTGCGCGATGCAGTCCTTCTGCACATGCTCAGCCTGCGCCTGCACCATAAAGAAGGTTCCAAATTGGAACGCCGTATAGGCAAGAAGCGCCTGTTTTTCTGCGCCTTCCGCCTGCTGCGCCATCTCGATGCACTTCAGAATGTTATTCTTCAGATCACTGCACTTTTTGTCATTGATCGTATGCCGAATCGAGCTGCTGCGCTGCCTGTAGCTGTACAGCTGTTCTGCGATATAATCAAACGATTCCGCTTTCAGCAACAGGCGCGCGCACCAGTCAATGTCTTCAGAATAAATTCCTCTGCAAAACAGCAGTTCTTCATTCAGCAGGCTCCGCTTAACCATTTTATTCCAAGAACAAGCAATATACAGACTATGATTGATCATATATTCCAATTGATCTCGTTTTGTTGAAAGCAAAGGCATATCAAGTTTCTCTGAGAAATAAGGCTTTTCTTGTCTTCCATCTTCACTAAACTTGGTGAAAGAAAAACTCGTCACATCTGCATTGGTTATCTTCGCACGCGCAACAAGTCGAGATATAACGTTCTCATTTCTCAACAAGTCGTCGCTGTCAAGAAACAGGATATACTCTCCAGATGCATAAGCCATTCCCCTATTTCTCGCCTCAGATAGCCCTCTGTTCTCCTGATGAATAACAATAATCCGTTTATCCTTCGCTGAATACTGGTCGCAGATTCGGGATGAGCCATCCGTCGATCCATCATCAATCAGTATAAGCTCCAAGCTTGAATATGTCTGATTCAAAACGCTTTCCACGCATTCTGATAAATACTTCTCCACCTGATACACCGGAACAACGATACTAACTCTGATCCTCTCTGTCATATCAGATAATCCCCCAGGTAAAACGCATCTGTAAGTAATAGAAGATCACATAGCACACGATGGCCAGCGAGCGCATCTGCTTTCCGAAAACATGCTTGAATTCCCACGGCAGCAGTATGCCATTTGCGTACAGCGAGCAGTAAATCGGCAGACGACCGATATAGATGCCGGAGGTCGCCATGCTCACCAGATACAGCGCGGTTGAAACGATGCCCATGTTGCAGGCGATCTGAATGACCCGGTCCCCGGATTTCGCAATCTTCCTGCGGCAGAACAGGGACAGAATGGTCGGCACGGAATACACCAGAACGCGCAGCGGGTTGGTGCCATCGTCGCCAAAGTGACGCCAGTCGCTGACCACATTGCGGTACTGCGTGTCCGCCAGCACGGTATCCAGCGTATCCGTAAATACGCCGCTGGCTGACATGATGACCACTGTGCCCAGAATCACCAGTATAGTCTTCCAGTTCCACGGTCTGCCCTGCACGATAAACATAATCGGCAGCATCATCAGGGCCGTTTTGTGAAACAGAGAGGCAATGACGATGATCACGCCGGCTTTGATATACTGCTTTCTGAAAATGGGTTCTGCCGCCGCAAAGGTGATGGCTACCGCAACAAACTGGCGGATTCCGTTCTGCATCCAGGACACAAAGTCCGTCGATGCGACAAAGACAAAGATCGCAAACCAGTAATCCTCCGAAAACTTGCGGTAGGTCTTCATCAGGCAGTAGCCCTGGATGAGCGCGATCACCAGAAAAAAGTAACGGAAGTGCGAACCGGCAAACACGCTGACCAGCGCGCCAAGCGCATAAAACCCCGTATCCTTGCCATGGGACTGAATATACGTCAGCTTTCCGCTCAATGCACTGGGAATGCTGCGGTAATCCGCAATATAAACGCCGGTATCGCCAACATGATTCGATCTTGTCGCTGCCAGCAGGATGATGGGCAGAATCACGATCCAGGCATAAAGCTGCGTTGCGCGGCGTTCTTCCCTGCCCAGTACCTTCACGCGGCGGTGCATGCCGCCCGTATGCCCCATGATCGCGGCAAGGAACAGCCAGAAGAAAATCAGGATATATTGCATATAACCACTATACCTCGCTGAGAATCTCGCAGAGCCGGGCGGTCACGGCCTCCGCGCTGTAACGGCTCACGTTGCCGTGCGTCAGGCGCGCGCGCAGCTGCGGATCATCCGCAATCTCGATCACGCGCCGCGCCATGGCGTCGCTGTCGCCGATGTGCACCAGGAAGCCGTTCTCGCCGTCGCGGATGATCGGCACATGGCCGCGGTTGTCCGTCGCCACGACGGGCAGGCCGCAGTACATCGCTTCCACAATGTTCAGCGCCAGCCCCTCGCGCAGGCTCGACGCCACCGCGATGTCCGCCGCGCGCAGGCACGCGCCAATGTCGCTGCGCCAAAGCGTAAATACAACAGAATCCGCCACGCCCATCTGCTGTGCCAGCCGCTGGAAGGAACCGTCTGCATGGTCCGGCCCAACGAGCACCAGATACGTGTCGGGATGTTTTTCTTTGATTTTCTGAAGCGCTTCAAAGAGCATCCTCTGGTTCTTGTTGCGGATCAGCTCCGCGACGTAGATCAGCACCAGCGCGTCCTGCGGGATCCCCCATTCGCTGCGAAGCCGCTTTCTTGCTTCTGCGGCGTCCCCCACCTCAAGGCGCGAGAAATCCACGCCGACGCCGTTCACCCTGACCACCGGAAGCCGCTTGGGGAACAGGCGCCTGGCCCGCTCCTCGTCCTCGTCATTGAGGGTGATCAGCAGATCGGTGACATGGGCAAGCAGCCATTCGATCGGGAAGAACAGCAGCCAGTTCACCAGCGGCGCGCCGGTGAAGAAGTGAAAGCCGTGCGCAAAATAGACGACCTTGGTCCCCCGCTTGCGTGCGCCCAGCGCAGCGAGGCGGGCCACCAGCGCGCCCACCGGCGTATGGCAATACACGATGTCGTAATGCTCATCATTAAGAAGCCGATGCAGCTGGCGCACGCCGCGCAGCGTGTCCGGCGTGAACGGCGAGCGCTTCCATACGCCGCGGATCTGGCGGTCGCAGTACGGCACGTCCTCCTCGCCGGAGGCCGCCACGTCGACCGTCCAGCCCTGCGCCTTCAGCGCTTTGATCGTGGGCACGTGAAACTTGAGCACGTGCTCCTTGACCACGTTGGCCACCAGCAGCAGCTTCTTAGGCGGAGTTCTTTCCTTCGTAGGCATGTTCCAGCTCTTCCTTATGCTCTCGGATTTCGTTTCTGCGCGCCTCGATGTGCGGTGTCAGCGTGCCGGTGCCGCCCTCTACGACGCCCTTCTGGCGCAGCACGCTGCCGACCGTCATCAGCACGCAGGTAGCGTCCATCTTGAACGTCAGCTGACGCACATATTCACCGTCCAGCCGCGCCTTTTCCTCGATCTCCAGCTCATCGCGGCCGTTCACCTGTGCCCAGCCCGTCAGGCCCGGCGTCACGTCGTTGGCGCCGTATCGGTCGCGCTCGGCAATCAGGTCATCCTGGTTCCACAGCGCCGGCCTCGGGCCGACAATGCTCATCTCACCCTTGAGGATGTTGATGATCTGCGGCAGCTCATCCAGGCTCGTCTTGCGCAGGAAGGCGCCGCTTCTGGTGATAAACGCCTCCGGGTTCTCAAGCAGATGCGTCGGCATGTCATGCGGCGCATCCGTCCTCATCGTACGGAATTTGAGAATATTGAAATACGTTTTGTTCTTTCCCACACGCTTCTGCTTAAAGAATACCGGCCCGGGCGAATCCAGCTTGATCCACACGGCCAGCAGCAGAAGCATCGGAGAGAGAATCACGAGGCCGCACAGCGAAAGGATGACATCCAGCATCCGCTTGACAAATCGCTGATACATAAGCGCTTTTCCTCCTCAAATTTCTCCGTCTTCCCCGGAACAATCAGCCGGCGCAGTCTTCTCTGCCGTCTGCCATCTGCATTTCATCCGCCTGAACCGCCGCAGAGTTCACCTCTTCCGGCGCGTGATACGTCGGCACGACGCGCTTCATCGCCGCGCGCACCGTCTCATCATCCCCCGTAGCCGTCGCACTTCGAAGAATCGCAAGCTTCTCCTCAATCTCCGCGCGGCTGAGCGGCTTGTCCCGCTCGATGAAGATCATGCGGTTGTCGGTCTTGGTCAGCTCTTCCGTCTTGATGAGCAGCTCCTCATAGAGCTTCTCGCCCGGGCGCAGACCCGTCTCCACAATGTTGATGTCCCTGTATGGCTCGTAGCCGGACAGGCGGATCATGCTCTCCGCCAGCTCCTGAATCCGCACCGGACGGCCCATGTCCAGCACATACAGCTCACCGTCTTTGGCCATCGCGCCGGACTCCAGCACCAGCTGGCTCGCCTCCGGGATGGTCATGAAATAGCGGATGATGCGCCTGTCCGTCAGCGTCACCGGGCCGCCGGCCGCGATCTGCCGCCTGAACAGCGGGATGACCGAGCCGTTGCTGCCCAGCACGTTGCCAAAGCGCGTCGCGCTGAAGTTGGTGCTGCTGCCGCCGGCGCGGCTGAGCACGATCATCTCGCACATGCGCTTGGTCGCGCCCATCACGTTGGTGGGGTTGACCGCCTTGTCCGTGGAGATCATCGTGAACTTCTTCACGCCGTGCTTTTCGGAGATCTCGACGATGTTCAGCGTGCCGAACACGTTGTTCTTGACCGCCTCGCAGCAGTTGTGCTCCATCAGCGGCACATGCTTGTGCGCAGCCGCGTGCAGCACAATGTCCGGTCTGTAATGAGCAAAGACCCGATCAAGCGCCGCCCTGTCGCACACGGAGATGATCTCCACCTGCACGTCGAGCGTCACGCCGTAGGCAATGCGCAGCTCCTGCTGGATATCGTACGCGCCGTTTTCATATTCGTCCAGGATCACTAGCTGCCTGGGCTTCATCTTGGCAATCTGCCTGCACAGCTCGCTGCCAATGGAACCGCCGCCGCCGGAGATGAGCACCGTCTTTCCGCGGTAATATGCGGACGTGCGCTCGTTGGTAAACTCCATCGGCTGGCGGAAGAGCAGCTCCTCGATGTCAAACTCGCGCACACTGCGCCGGCCGTTTTCAACCGTCTGCGTCAGCGGATAGTCGTACACCTTGAGCTTGCAGCCCGTGGTCTTGTACTGATCGTACAGTTCCTTCTTGCGCTCCGCCTTCATTTCGGGCAGAGCAAACACGATCTCCTGAACCGGGTAGCTCATCAGGCGCTCCTGCGTCGCTTCGCTTTCCGGGAGAACGGGAATGCCGTTGATCGTGCGGCCAATCTTCTCGCGGTCGATGTCGATGAAGCAGCACGGCCTGTATGCTGAACGCGGATTGTTGGCCAGCTCCTCCGCGAGCATGACGCCCACGCGCCCCGCGCCGACGACGGCAATGTTGATCTTCGGGGTCATGCCGCGGGCGCCGCTGTCGCGCTGCCCCGGCTGGTCGCTCAAGCCGGTAAAGCCCGCCGTCAGTCTGCGCAGCAGATTTGCCGCGCGGTTGTCGCCGTACTCATAGAGATACTGGTACACAAAGCGGATCGTCATGCCAAACAGCAGATTCAGCGCAACAATGCACAGCGCGCGCACAAACGAGATCTTGAAGCGCACGGGCATCAGCAGGCCCTGCGCCGCAAAATAGGTGATGCCCGCAAGCAGATCCATCAGTATCATCTGCATGTAGGCCATCGTCCCGCCGTAGCGCCAGATCTGCCGATATACGCCGCCGGCGATGCGCCAGCCAAAGATGCTCGCCGCGCCCAGCAGAATCTGCCCCACGATGGCGGCCGCCGCCAGGTGCTCGTCCTCACTGGGGTAGATCACCAGCATCAGCACATCTACAAATAACAGCAGCGCCAGATCGCACAGCATCAGCTTGATCTTATGGTTCTGGCGGCTCTGCTCTGTCTGCCTGTTCCCCTGATTCATGTCTTCCTGTTCTTTCCCTTCTGCCTCTGTCCGGGAGCAGATACGGCAGTGATCCTTCACAGCTGCAGGAAATCCCCTTTCCCAACGTCTGCGATTTTCCTCATTATACATCTAGTGTCACATTTTTGCAACTAATCCGTATGTATTTTTTTAAGTTCTCTTAATAACTTGTCGAGTTCGGATAAATAATTCCATGAATCTTATTGATGCCGTAGGCCGGATCGATGATCAGCTTGGACGTGCCGTCTGAGCTGTCATACTTGAATTCGCCCTCTTCGGGATACGCATACATCCGGATATCGGAGATGCCGGTGGTCATCATCTTGGTTGCCAGACCGATGATGTCAAACAGCGACATGTTCGTCGAAACATAGTCAAAGCACGTCGTCGCCAGAGAGATCATCTGCGGAATCGAGCTGTTGACGACCTCCCGGGCCATGGCCATGAGCAGCTTTCGCTGTCTGGCCTGGCGGCCAAAGTCGTTGTCCAGCTTGCGGATGCGTGCGTAGGCCAGCGCCTGCGCACCGCAGAGCCTCGCCTCCGTCGCATCGCTGGGGATGCGCTGAATCGGCGTGTCGCCGTAATCGCCGTAGGACTCCTCCACGGTCGTGTTGATCGCCCAGGGCTCGCTCTCCTCCAGCCGGATGGTCACGCCGCCCATCGTATCCACGATGTCGCAGATGCCGTAGAAGTTAACGGTCACATAGTTCTCGATGTTCAGGTTGTACGTCCGGTTGATCGTCTGCATCAGCAGGTTCGGTCCGCCGAAGGAATGCGCCGCATTGAGCTTGTTCTCGTGGCCGTTGTCGCCCATGGTCACCCAGGTATCGCGCGCCAGGGAGATGACGTTGACCACGCCCGTCGTCTGGTTGATCGAGCAGATCATCATCGTGTCGGCGCGGCCGGATGCCATCTCGTTTTCACGCGTGTCCGTACCGATGAGCAGGATGTTCTTCACATTCTTGTCAAGACCCTCGTACACGCTCAGGTCGCCATCCTTGACCGGCATGCTGTAATCGCCGAGCGCGCATGCCGGCAGCATCAGCGCCAGAAGCAGCGCGCAGAGCATCGCGCATATCCGTTTATTGACCATCGTTTGCCCTCTCCTTCTTCTGTGCCCGAAGCGCATCCGTCAGCCGGTTGTTCCTGGGCCATTCCCCGCGGAAGATCTTCTGTGCCTTTTCAAAGTCGTCATAATCCTCCGGCCTGTGCGCGTCCGAGGCGATATAGGCCGCCATACCTTCCTTGACCAGCTTCCTGGCCGTGCGCCGTTCAGCGCTCATCATGGGCGCCATCAGGCCGCAGGCATCCACCTGCAGCTCGCACCCCAGGTCGCGCATCTCGCTGGCAATGCCCAGATCGCGCTGAATATAGGCATAGCGCTCCGGATGCGCGATGATGGGCAGATACCCGGCATCCATCAGCTCGCTGAGGACGGCATCCCAGCGCGGCATCAGCTCGCTGCTGGAAAACTCGATCAGGATACAGCGCGTGCCGCTCAGACAGAACGCGTTCATCGCCTGCAGGCTGACATCATGGAACGCCCGATAGTTGAATTCGCAGCCCATGTTCAGCCCCAGGCCGAACTCATGCGCGATGCTCCTGGCGATGCGCAGGCTCCCGCGGTTTCTCTGCTGGTCCTCCGCGCGGTACACATGCGGCGTGGCGACGATGAACGTAATGCCCGCATCCGCCGCGCGCCCGGCCATATCATGCGCCATCTGCACATTTTTTGCGCCGTCATCCACGCCAGGCAGGATATGCACATGCATATCAATCATCGCTCATTCTCCTTGCTGCGCATGTCTTCCCCATCACTCCTCGTCATCCTGCTGCTCCCGGCGGCTGCTCAGGCCGCGGGTGCTGCGGCGCTCATGCTTGTGATGATCGCCATATTTGTAGTAGCGGTTGTAGTAGTAGCTCTTCTGCTTGTGATTTACGAAGTTGAACACCAGGCCCAGCAGCTTGCCCTGTACCTGCTCCAGCTGAGCGAGCACCTTCGTCAGCTCCTTGCGCTCCACGCGGCCGTCCGCCACGACGACGATCGTGCCGTCCGTCTTGGCCGCCAGAGACGCCGCGTCGATAAACATGCCCAGCGGAGACGTGTCAAAGATCACCAGATCAAAGTACTGCTTACACTCCTCCAGGAAGCGGCCGAAGGACTCCAGATTCGCGTTCACTGCCATGCGGTGGTTGCTGTCCATGAAAAACAGGTTCGGCGTATTCGTGCGGGTGACCACCTCGGTCAGCTTCGCGCTGCCGTTCAGGTAGTCCATGATGTCCTTGCGGTTGCGCCGTCCCAGGTACCGGCCGATCATCGGGGAGCGATAGTCCATGTCCGCGATCAGCACGTTCTTGCCCTGGCTGGCCATCTCACAGGCCAGCATCAGGGAGACGGAGCTCTTGCCCTCCTTGGGCGTGGTGGAGGTGACGGTCAGCGTGCGCAGCGGCTCGCCCATCGCGGCGAACTCGATGTTCAGCGCCAGCTTTTTGATGCTCTCCTGCGTGTACTCGTTCATGCAGGCGAGGAGGTTGCTCTCTTTGGACAGCTGCTTTTTCAGGAACAGATCCATCTCCTTCTTGTAGCTGTAGACATTGGAGAGGATGTTGGTCTTGAAGCGCACGTCCGCGTCGCTTTCAGCGCGCACCTTGGTATTGAGGACCTCCAGACCCACCAGCGCAAACGCCACCAGCGCCAGCGAAGCGAGCGCCGCCATGGGCACCATGGAGCCGCGGCCGCTGTTGGAGGGCCAGGTCGGCAGCGTCGCCTCGACGGCGACATGGAGGCTGTCCTGGTTCAGCATGTTGCGGATGTACTCAGAGAACACCTGACCCAGCATGTTGGCGGCCTCCATGCACATCTGCGGGTCGCGGCCCGTCACGCTGATGGTGATGAAGCGCGTATCCTGCACGGCGCTGACGCCCACGGACATGCCGCCGGGCCAGCCCGGCCAGCCAAGGCGGCTGCAGGTTTCCTGCAGAACCGCCGGGGTCTGAATGAGCTCCTTGTAGTCGTTGACGAAGTACGCGCTCGAGGACAGGTCGTAGCGCGTGGTGCCGGTGGAATCGACGTAATCAAACAGCGTATACAGCTTGACCTGCGCCGTATACACATCCACCGTGTAATTGATGACGTACATATTGGCCAGAACGGCCACGACAATCGGGATGATGACCATCAGATACCATCTGCGCTTGAGCGCTTTGAGCATGTCACCCAGGGACAGTCCCAGTTCTTCTTCCACAGTATCCACTCTCCTTTGGTTCAGTTGAATTGCATTGACGTTGTGACAAGGCGGTTAGTTGATGAGCTTCATGCTCAGGTCGTACTTTTTCTCCCACAGGAGGTTGCCGCGTTCGTCATACTCGCGCTCGATGCGGTTGACGCCGTCCTTGTCGGCCGCGCCCCAGCCGTTCGCGCCGTAGTACGTGATCTTGACCACATTGCTGTTGCTGTCGTATCCGTAGGCGATTTCACAGTAGCCGTCCGTGCTGTTCACCTTGGTCTTCAGATCGGCCATGTAGCAGGCCTCGGAGACCACGCGGTCCATCATGTCGCGCGTGTAGCGCTTGGCCTGATAGCCCTTGCTTGTGGTGACAGGATTGCCCTCCGCGTCCTGATAGTACTCCTCCAGCACGCGGTCAAAGCCGTCGTACACATAGGCGATGCGTGTGTAGCCCTCGCTGGTCACGATCTCCTGTCCGTTGCTGTCCTCGTACGTCCTGGTCGCAGGCACGCTGACATCATCGCTGTCGTACGTCATGCGCGCCTGCGCGGCGCCGCTGTACGCCTGCGTCGGATTGCCATTGGCGTCCAGATACCGCTCCAGCACAGCGCGGCTGAACATATCGACCTGGATTTCCTTCGCCTCATAGCCCTCGCTGCACTTGACCGGCGTGCCGTCGTTCAGGTAATACGCCTGATAGATGACCGCACCGTTGGCGTCATAGTCCTGCTCGAGCACTTCATATCCTTCCTCGTTGCGCACCGGCTGACCGAACTGGTCGTAATACCGGATCTCCACCGGCAGTCCGCGCCAGTCGCACACATAGGACGCGCTGGCGTAGCCCGCCAGGATCTTGACCGGGTTGCCGTCGCCGTCCAGATAGGTTTCGCCCGTCAGGCAGCCGTTCACGTCGTACTGCGCTGTGCGCGCCGCATAGCCGTAGGTGGTCATGTACAGCCCGCCGTCCGCCGCCAGGAATGCCTCGCGGATCACGTTGCCATTTTCATCGAACTCGCGCTCCATCGCCGCCGCGCCGATCTCGTTGCGGCCGGGCACGCCGTCGGATTCGTAATACTCCATGCGCACCAGGTTGCCAAGTGCATCGTAGGTGTACTTCTGAATGGCGTACATGCGGCCATAGTCGCAGACCTCGCCCTTCTCGTTGTACGCGCGGCGCTCGGTGATGTTGCCCGCCGCGTCGTAGGTAAAGGTCTGCCGGGCGTAGCCGTAGTTGCTGATGAAGAACTCGCCGTCCGGATTGTAATAGCACTCTTCGATCTTGTTGTCGTTCTCGTCGTAGGCATAGGTCACGCGCGCATAGCGTCCGCTGCCGAACGTCGGCTCCCCTTCCGCATTCAGGTTGGTGATGGAGGTGCGGTTGCCGCGCTCATCGTACGTCATGCGCTGGCCGCTGTATCCCCAGGGCGAAACGACAATCTGCCCGTCCAGGCCGTAGTACCAGAACTCGATCAGGTTGTCCCGCTCGTCATAGGTGTAGCGCACGCTCGCCGCCATGCCCGAGCGCGTGATCTGCTGACCGTCTTCACCGACAAACGCCTCATAGATCCGGTTGCCGCGCTCGTCATATTCATAGATCAGCGCTGCAAAGCCGCCCACGGTCACGGGATTGTTCTGCTCGTCGTAGTAGGACACGCGGGTCGCGTAGCCGTTTTCGTCGCGCTCATAGAGGATGTACGCGCAGCCGTTCGGTCCGTTCATCAGTCCGTACCAGGGATTGAGGTACGCCTCGCGGACCAGATTGCCGCTTTCATCGTAGGTGTGCTCAAGGATCGCGTAGCCCTGGCTGGTGATCATCAGGCTGCCGGTTTCATCATAATAGCGCGTCTGCGTCGTGTTGCCCCAGGCGTCATAGCTGTACTCGATCGCCGCATAGCCCGCCTTGATGCGCGTGGCCTGGCCGTCCGCGCCGGCAAAGGAGCGGCGCAGCAGGCGGCCCGCGTCGTCGTAAACCATGTGCATGGACGCATAGCCCAGCGATGTGCGGATCGGATTGCCGTTCAGATCGAAATACGCCACCAGATTCTGCCTGCGCATGCTGTCATAGCCAAAGCGGATGATCGAATAATCCCCGCTGCCGCGCATCGGATTGCCGTCCTGATCAAGGTACGCCTGCTCGATGAGCATGCCGTCGTCCGAGCTCGTGGTGCGGATCATCCATGCGCCGTCGGTCTGGCGGCACAGCTCGCCCAGGCGGTTATACACCCGCTTCCACTGGATCAGGCCGTCGTCCGACCAGTCCACCTCAATCCAGGCATAGCCCGCAGAGATGTTGACCGGCTGACCGGCTGCATCCAGATAGCGCTGCAGGGTCTGCCTGTTCTTCTCATCAAAGGCGAACTCGATCTGCGCATATCCGTCGCTGATCATCACCGGCTCGTGCGCGCGGTTCAGATAGGTGATGCGCGTCACGTTGCGCGCTGCGTCGTAGCCGTAGCGGATGGCGGCATAGCCCGCCTTCAGCATGACCGGCTGCTCAAACTCGTCGTAAAACGCTTCCAGGCTCTTGTTTCCGGCCTCGTCGTACGCATAGCCGACGGCCGCATAGCCGCCGCTGAGGCACACCGGCCGGCCGTCTTCGCCCAGATATCGCTCATAGACCAGCTGGTCAAGCTCATTATAGCGGTATTCCAGCGACGCGTAGCCGTCCGCAATGCCGGTCAGCTGATTGTCCGTATCCAGATAACGCAGCGCGATGAGAAGGTTATGCGCGTCATAGTCTCGCTCAAGCGCCGCATAGCCGTCCGGGATGCGCACCAGATTGCCCCAGCCGTCGCCGTAGGCCTCGCGCGTCACATTGCCATGCTCGTCATAGGCGAACATCTTTTCGGCATAGCAGCCGGAAAGCAGCTTCATGCCGCCGTCCGTGCCATAGTACGTCTCGCGTGTGACCCGGCTGAGCGTGTCGTATTCGTAGCCGATAGCCGCGTAGCCGCTGGAAGTCAGCACAAGCTGATCCTGCGGATCCAGATAGCTCATGCGCGTCACGCGGCTGAACACATCGTACTGCACCGCGATCTTCGCATAGCCCATCAGCGTCGTCACCGGGCTGCCCTCTGCGTCGTAATAGGTCGTCAGCGTCACACGTCCGCGCGTGTCGTATTCGTAGCCCATCGCCGCATAGCCGCCGCCGCACGTGTACGGCACGCCAGAGGCGCTGATGTACGTCTCGCGGATCAGGCGGCTGTACGCATCGTACACCAGATCCACGCCCGCGTAGCCGCGCAGGCAGTTGGTCATCTGCCCCGCCTTGTCCAGATACCGCACGGCGGTCTGCTGCCCGCGCGCGTCGTAGCTGAACGCAACGCTCGCATATCCTTCGGCGTGCATCGCCGGCAGGCCGTCCGCATCCAGATAGCTCACCCGAGTGACATTGAGCCGCTCATCATAGGTGTAGGAAACCATCGCGTAGCCGCTGAGCATCATCGGCTGGCCGTCCACGCCCAGGTACTGCTCGGTGAGCACCTTGCCCTGCGCGCTGTACGTCCTGCGCATACCGGCATAGCCGGAGCTGCCCGCGCAGCGTTCCCCGTTTTCATCCAGGTAACTGATCTCGGTGCAGTTGCCCGCCGCGTCATAGGCGTATTCGCACTGCGCATAGCCCATGGACTTGACCATCACCGGCCGGCTGTCCGCGTCCAGATAGGACTCTCTCGTCAGCCTGCCCTGTCCGTCGTAGGTATACCGCACGCCGGCGTAGCCCTCGCTCGTCATTGCCGGCTGCCCGTCGAGGCCCACATACGTCATGCTCGCCAGGTATCCGCCCGCGGCATAGGTCACATCCACGCCCGCCGCACCGGAGGCGTTCAGCGCCAGGCTGCCGTCCGCGCCGTAGTAGCGCTCACTCACCTTTCGGCGCTGCGCATCATAGCCGTAGCTGACCGCCGCATAGCCGTCCGCCGTCACGCTCAGCTGCCCGTATGCATTGGTATAGGACACGCTCAGCAGGTTGCCCACGCCGTCATAGACATAGCTCTTGGCCGCGTAGCCCGCCTTGTTGTCGCACAGACTGCCCGCCGCGTCATAATACCGCTCATTCAGCGTCCTGCCCAGCGCGTCATATTCGATGCCGACGGAGGCATAGCCGCCGCTGGTGAGAATCGCCTCGCCCGCCGCGTTCATGTAGGTCTGCCTCGTCACGCGTCCCAGCCGGTCATAACTCATCAGCCGCTGGGCGTAGCCCTCCAGCGTGTCCACGCATACACCCGCCGCATCGACGTACTGCTCCAGCAGCACATTGCCGTAGCTGTCGTAGGTGTAGACCACCGCCGCGTAGCCGCTGAGCTGGTAGAACGGCTCGCCGTTCACATCGACATAGCCCATCTGCGTCAGCCTGCCCAGCCGGTCATAGACCGTGTTCACGCCCGCATAGCCGGAGCGGCATACCGTCGGCGCGCCGTTCACGTCCAGATAGCGCACGGTGAGCTGCCTGCCCAGCGCGTCATAGGTGTATTCCTCGCTGGCGTAGCCGTCCGTGCAGAAGGCCGTCTGATCCTCGCCGTTCAGGAAATCCTTTCGGATCAGGTTCTGCTTCGTGTCATAGGTGTAGCGCACCGCCGCGTAGCCGTCAGACAGCTGCACCGGCACGCCCGCCGCGCTCATGTACCGCTCATAGGTCAGCTTGCCCGCAGGGCTGTATGCCTGCTCGACATAGGCATAGCCCTCTGAGCCGGTCGTCAGCTGGCCGTTTGCATCCAGATAGCGTGTGGAGGTTTTGCGGCCCAGGTTGTCATAGGTGTATTCCACCTGTGCAAAGCCGCCGGTGCCGGTCATCATCTGCCCGTTCGCATCCAGATACGTCTCGCGGATCACGCGGTCCAAGCTGTCGTAGGTGTACGTCAGCGCCGCATAGCCGCCCGCGGAGATCATCGGCTGGCCGCTGGCGTCCACATAGGTGGTGCCCAGCAGATTGCCGCGCGTGTCGTAGGCCATGTTTGCGCCGGCTGCGCCTATGGCCGAAATCGTCAGGCTGCCGGACGCGTCGTAATACCGCTCGGCAATCAGCCTGCCGCGCGCATCGTAGGTATAGGACGCCATGGCGTAGCCGTCCGGCGTCACGCAGCGCTGGCCGTTTTCATCCAGGTATTCTATCTGCGTGCAGTTGCCGTCCGCATCAAACGTCCGGTTCACCGACGCATAGCCGCCGGCCATCATGCGCAGCGCGCCGTCCGTACCGTAATAGCGCTCCTGCGTGCAGTTGCCGTCCCCGTCATAGGTGAAGCTGACGGCGGCATAGCCCGCGCTGCCTTCGCAGAGCTGAGCGTCCGCACCGTAAAAGCTCTGCTGTGTAATCCGATCCTCCTTGTCGTAGGCCACCGTCACACACGCGTAACCTTCAGAGCCCACAGTCAGGCCGCCGTAGCCGTCCTCATAGGCCGTCTGAATCAGCCTGTCCTCCTCGTCATAGGCGAAGGAGACCGCGCAGTAGCCTTCCGCGCCCGGCGTAGGATCGCCCTGCACATCCAGATACGCCGTGCGAATCAGGCGCTCGTCCTCGTCGTAGTCCTCGCGAACCTGCGCATAGCCCATACCGGTGAGCACCAGCTCGCCCTGCGCATTCATGTACTGCGTGGAGACGATGTTGCCGTTGTCGTCAAGCTCATAGCGGCACATCGCGTAGCCGTCCGCGTTCACGATGCTCTGTCCCTGCGCGTCCAGATACCGCTCCTCGGTCACCTCGCCGTGTGCGTTGTAGCTGTACGCCACAGCTTCATAGCCGGCTTTTGTCGCTGTCGCCTGGCCGTTTTCATCGAACCAGGAAATGCCGCTGACATTGCCCATCGCGTCGTACGCGTATTTGGCCTGCGCATAGCCCTCGCTGCCGCAGACCGGGCTGCCCTCAAGATCCAGCAGCGTCGCCGTTGCCATGAGACCCACATCGTTGTAGGTATAAGCCGTGGAGGCGCCGCCGTTTTTGCCGAAGGTCGCCTGGCCGTCCTCATCGTAGTAGCTTTCCTTCAGGACGTTGCCGCGCACATCGTTTTCAAAGCTGCGCGACGCGTAGCCCTCCGCGCTGCGGATCGGCTCTCCGTCCTTGCCGAAGTAAGACTCGCGCACAACGAGGTTCTGACCGTCGTATTCATAGGCCTTCTCGCTGAATCCCTCGTCTGTCAGCACGCGCTCGCCGCCCGCGTCGAGGTAGCGCTCGCGGGTCACGTTGCCCATCGAATCATAGTCACGCTCGACCGCTGCATAGCCGCCCTCCAGCTCGATGGGATTCCCATCGGCATCCAGATACGTCTCCCGCAGCACCTTGCCGCCCGTGCCGTTGATGCGCACGACCACCGCGTAACCGTCGTCGCACATCACGGTTTCGCCGTTCAGGCCCAGAAACGTCATCCGGCAGACCGCGCCATAGTCGTCGTATTCGTAAGCCACCGCCGCGTAGCCGTCCTCGCAGAGGATGGGCTGGCCGCTTTCGTCGAGATAGCTGTCCTTTACCTTTTTGTCGGTGCGCTCGTCATACGCGTAGGCGATCGAGGCATAGCCCTGCTCCACCACAGTCGTTTGCCCATCCGCCCCCAGGAAGGTGTCCATCACCTTGCTGCCGGTGCGGTCGTCATAGGCGGAAACCACCGCCGCATAGCCCTCGCCCTTCAGCTCCGCCATCTGATCATCCGCATTCAGGTATTCCGTGCGCGTCAGGCGGCGCCTGCCGTCATAGGTGTATTGAATAGAAGCGTAGCCTGCATCCAGCTCATACGGCTTTCCGTCCGCATCCAGGTAATTGACGCGGGTATTCTGCCTGAACTGATCATATTCATAGGTGACCTGCGTGTAGCCTTCTTCCGTCCTGGCAGGCTCGCCGTCAGCGTTCACCTGCACGCTGGAGACGACATTGCCGTATACATCGTAGGTGTTTCGCGTGCCTGCATTGCCGCGGGAGACCTCCTGCACCTCGCCGTACACGTTGTAATAGGTCGAGGAAAGCATGTTGCCGCGCTGATCGTAGGTGTAGCTGGCAGACGCATAGCCGCCGCTGCCCAGCACCGCGTTGCCGTTCAGATCGTAAAACGCTTCAGAAAGCGTCTTGCCCTGCAGGTTCTCATACGTCACGCGCACGGCGTAGCCGTCCGAGGACATCACAGGATTGCCGTCCATGTCGCAGAAGGTGGCCGTGATGGTTTCGCCCAGCACGTCGCGCTCGTATTCGTACTGAATCTGCGCATAGCCGGCCGGCAGCGTCATGTGCTCGCCGTCCGCATTGCAGTACCACTCGCGAATCACGTTGCGCATCGCATCGTATTCGCACTCGGTGTAGGCCGCGCCGCCGCCGCTGACGATCAGCGTCCCGTCGACGTCGTAGCTCTGCGTGCTCACCTCGTCGCCGAACACCGTATTGGTCTTCACCGTTTTGAACACGCCGTCATTGTTGCGCACGGGGTTTCCGTTCTCGTCGTAGTACGCCTCGCCCGCGTCAAAGCCGTTCTCGTCGTAGCTGCGGCGCACCTCCTGGTAGCCGTCGTTGCTCAGCGCGCCGTTGTCTTCCGTGTCAAAGTACTGCTCGCTGATGACCTGGTTCTCCGCAGAGTAATCCATGGTCTTGTAGCTGTAGCCGTTGCTGGTAATCATCGGCTTGCCGTTCTCATCGAGGTAGTTCTCGCGGATCACGTTGTCCAGATCGTCGTACTCGTAGCTGATCTGCGCGCAGCCCTCCTTGATTGCGTAAACCGCGTGGCCTTTCGGATCCTTGAACTCCTTGAGAACGAGGATGCGCTTGTATTTCTGCGGGATCAGCTCGTAGGTGTACTCGATGCGGCTGTAGCCGCCCGCGGCAATCACCTCGTCGCCGTTCTCGTCGTAGTAAATCTCCTTGGAGAGGTATTTCTTGTTCTCGTAGATATACTCCACCGATGCATAGCCCTTGTCCGGCATCATCATCAGCTTGTTGTTCGTGTCGTAATAGCGCTCATAGCCCTGCTGTTCATGCATGGTATAGGCCGTCTTGTAGCGCCAGTAGCCCGCTGCGCAGGCAACGGGGTCGCCGTTCATGTCGTAGTAGCGCGTTTCGATCATGCGGTCGTTGGCATCGTAATCATACTCCACGCGCGCATAGCCCTTGCTGCAGTTCACCCGCTCCCCGTTCGCGTCGTAGTACTCCTCGCTGATGGGCTGTGCGGCCGGGCGGTCATCCTTTCTGTCGTAGGTCTTCACCATGCGCGCATAGCCGTCGCTCATGTTGATGAGCGCATCGCTCTCGTCGAAGTACGCGATCTCGGTGATGCGGTCAAAACCGTCCATCTTGACCTCATAGCGCGCATAGCCGGCGCTCTCCACATAGACCTGATTGCCATCGGTGTCATAGTAGACTTCCTTGACCAGCTGCTTGCGCTTGTACTCGCGCTCCACATACGCCCAGCCCTCTTCGCACAGGGCATAATTGCCGTATTCGTCAAAGTATTCCACCTTGGTGGTGTAGCCCGTCTCGGTATCGATGGTGTTGACCATCTGTGCCCAGTAGCCGCGCTGCTTGCAGAGTCTGCCCTCCGTGTCGTAGTAGCTGACCGACTTGAGGTGCACGCCCTGATAGGTGCGCTTCTGCTCCGCGTAGCCGTTTTCACACAGCACCAGATTGCCGTCCAGATCCTTATAGCGCTCCTCCAGGAACCATCCGAAGCCGGACCACTTGTATTCGATGGTCGCATAACCGTACGCCGTGTTCACATGGTTGCCGTTCACGTCGTGGAAGGTTGTGCGGATGCGCGCCGGATGCCGGTTGTATTCGTGCTCGGCATAGCAGTAGAGCATGTCGTCCGCCATCACCGGATTGCCGTTCCGGTCAACGAACGTCTCCTTTGTGTACAGGCCGTGCCGGTTCTTGACGCGTTCCACCTCCAGGCTGGTCGATGTTTCCGCCAGCGCGGGCACAGCCGCAGCCGCCAGAGCCACGCCCAGCAGCACCGGCGCAGTCATGCCCGCCAGCCGACGCAAAAAACAAGCCTTTGTCAGGTTTCGAAGATCCATGTATTGTACACCTCAAACAATCGCGCAGGTTGTCCCGTGTTTCTGTAACGATTTCGCAATGAATTACCCATATAATATTTCATATGGCTATTCACTTTATTATATCACAGTGCCAATCACGATTCAACAAAAAATCCCTTTCTGTCATCAGATGACAAAAAGGGATCACAAATCAGCGGATAAAATGTGCATATGCCTGGGCAATCAGCGGGCGAAGCGGGATGAGCTTTGTCCATACGCGCGCAAAGAACGTCCACCAGAAATCCCCGGGCTCGATGAGCCTGCCCTTGCGCCTGACGCGCGTGATGATCGCAAAGATCTGATCTCGGCGCACGCCGCGCTCGATTTCCGTCTGCGCGTCGCCGATGATGTCGTAGACCTCACCGCGCGCGCGCAGGATGCGGTGCATGACGTATTGCCCATTGTCCCGCTGGTAAAACACGATATCGCCTGCGCGCAGCGGGCGATCCGGCTTCCGGAAATAAATCGTATCGCGCAGGTGGATGAGGAACGGACTCATGCTGCTGCCCGAGACCAGCATGCTGACCTCGTGCCCCTCCTCCACCAGACCGCGCAGCACACCGACGTATTCCGCCGTATTGACCCGCCGCACAGCTGGCTTCTTCTGTTCCATCGTCACTTCGCCTTTCTGAGCTCGTTTTCCAGACACGCGACCGCTTCCTCCGAGATCGTGCAGCTCAAATGGTAGACCGGCACCTGCGTAGCCAGCTGCTCAATCAGGTCCATCGCCCGCCGCTGCGCGTCCCGGTTCCAGAAATTGACGGTGATCTGGCTGTAAATCTGCGTAAACGCCGCAAACGGCTCAAGCCGGCTGACGGTGTTTTCCTTGCCCTGACTGAGCATCACGATTGCGCGGATGGGCATGGCCTCGTCATGGCACACGCCCGAGGAGCCGCACACCGGCCAGCCGCCTGCCGTCCACACGCCGTCCACCGCGCGCAGCAGCCCCCTGTCGCCGTTGACGACGCGCGTGCCGCGGTGCTTCTCCCAGAGCGTCGCCTGCGTCGTCTTGCCCGTGCCGCTGGGCGCGGAAAAGAGGATCGCCTTCCCTTCCCATTCCATGTAGGCGCAGTGCAGCACAAGGGCGTCCCTGCGCATCATGTGCCGCTCCATGGCGAACATCGCCAGAAACATGGGATCCGGCCATGTCGCGCCGGCTGCCGCGCTGACCATCAGGATCGTCGCGCGGCAAGCGTCCTCCTCGCGGTAGCAGGCGTAAAACCCGGGCGTGCCCATCACGCCGATATAGCGCATCTCCAGCCCATCCTGCTCAAACACCGCCAGATCGGGCCGCTGCGCAATCAATCTGCCGCGCGGCTGGGGGAAGCTGTCTGTCAGCTCCAGCGTATAGGTATAGGAAGGCTCGCCCGCGTCCCGGGCAAACAGCATGAAGTTCTCCGGCGGCGTCACGCTGTCCGGGCAAATCAGCCGAAAACAGAAATCCCCGATTGCAAATGTCCTGTCCACGGCGCGCACCTCCTGCATACGGCAGCGAATTGTTCGTCTGTAAGCGTATCACGTTTCGCCCCAGCCGTCAAGCGCCGTCCTCATGCTTCCTCGTCCAGCAGCGCCGCCGCGCCCGGGAGCATCGCGATGCTGCGCCCCAGCACGCCGTGCATCAGCGCGATGGCCACCCCGTAGTTGACCACGGGCACGCCCGCCTGTTTGGCGCGCGCGACGCGCGTCTTCATCACCTGCTCGGTGAGCATGCAGCCGCCGCAGTGCACGATGAGCGCATAGCCGCTCAGATCCTCCGGGAACTCATTGCCCGAGCAGAACGCAAACGCCGGCTTCTTTCCCGTATAGCCCTCGATCCAGCGCGGGAGCTTCACGCTGCCGATGTCGTTGCACTGGCGGTGATGCGTGCAGCCCTCGGCGATGAGCACCCTGTCGCCGTCCCGCAGACGCCTCAGCGCCGCCGCACCGCGCAGCTGTGTCTCAAGACCGCCCTTGTAGCGGGCCATGAGGATCGAAAACGACGTGAGCGCGATCTCCTCCGGCACGTCCTCTGATACCTGGCCAAACGCCTGCGAGTCTGTGATCACCAGCTTCGGCTTCACCGCCAGCATATTGAGCGTCGCGCTGACCTCCGTGTCCTGGCAGACGACGGCCGTCATGTGGTGATCCAGCAGCTCGCGCAGCGTCTGCTGCTGGGGCAGAATCAGCCGGCCCTTGGGCGCGGCCTCGTCCACCGGCACGACCAGCAGCGCCAGATCCCCGGGCGAAAGCAGGTCCGCGACAATACAGCGTTCCTGCTTCATCGGGCCGGCCAGGCGGCCGAGCATCTCCTTGAGCGCATGCACACCCTCGCCCGTCTCCGCGCTGACGTACAGCTCGTTTTCGGAAAGCGGCGTGCGCTCGCCCAGCAGGTCGCACTTGCTGAAGCAGACGATGTGCGGCAGCTTCCGCTCCTCAAAGATCGCTCGCAGCGCGCGGTCCTCCTCGCGCATGCCCGCTTCTCCGTCCACCACCAGCACGGCGATGTTCACCGTATCCAGCGTCTGACGTGCGCGCGCGGCGCGCATCTCGCCCAGCTTGCCCTCGTCATCCAGGCCGGGCGTGTCGATGATGACCACCGGCCCCAGCGGCAGCAGCTCCATCGCCTTCTTGACCGGATCGGTCGTCGTACCCTTCACCTCGGAGACCAGCGACAGCGCCTGTCCGGTCACCGCATTGACGAGGCTCGATTTGCCCGCATTGCGCATGCCGAAAAAGCCGATGTGCAGCCGCTCAGAAGACGGAACATGGGTCAGGCTCATGTTGATTCCTCCTTAGAATCTGAAGTCGCGACGGTTGGAGCTGCGGATCGCCTCGATGTTCTCCCTGGCAATCGCGCGCACCTTGTCCTTGGGAATGCGCGCAAGCTCCCGCTCGATCATCTCAAAGCCGACCTTCTTCGTCTCCTCGCTCGCATAGTCCGTCAGAAACTCGGTCAGCGTCATCAGCGCGTTGGGATGGCAGCAGTTGAGAATCTGGCCGCTCTTGCACAGGCTCATGAACCGGTCGCCCGTGCGGCCCTCGCGGTAGCAGGCCGTGCAGAAGGACGGCACATGGCCGTTTTCCATCAGCCAGCGCACCACCTCATCCAGCGAGCGCTGATCGGAGACGTCGAACTGCTCCGTGTCGTGCGGGCGCTCCGCCTCAGCGTAGCCGCCCACGCTCGTGCGGGACGCGCCGCTGACCTGGGACACGCCCAGGTGAAGCAGCCTGCCGCGCAC
The DNA here is from genome assembly GCA_945948915.1 of uncultured Clostridia bacterium. Taxonomy (GTDB): domain Bacteria; phylum Bacillota; class Clostridia; order Christensenellales; family Aristaeellaceae; genus Ventricola. Next base: position 52,816 of record CAMFCQ010000001.1, read on the forward strand.
CTCCTCGCTCTCGCGGGTGGAGACGATGATGCCGGTGTACGGCACGGCCAGGCGGATGCAGGCGGTGATCTTCTCAAAGATCTCGTCGGAGATACCGTTGTCGAACTGATCCGGATCGATGTCCGACGCGCGCTTGAGCCGCGGCACGCTGATGGTGTGCGGGCCGACGCCGTGCACGGCCTCCAGGTGCTCCGCGTGCATGATGAGCCCGGCGAACTCGTACTTGTACAGCTCCAGGCCGAAGAGCACGCCCAGGCCCACGTCGTCGATGCCGCCCTCCATGGCGCGGTCCATCGCCTCGGTGTGGTAGTCGTAGTCGTGCTTGGGGCCGGTGGGATGCAGCTGCAGGTAGCTTTCCTTGTGGTACGTCTCCTGGAAGAGGATGTAGGTGCCGATGCCCGCGTCCTTGAGTTTGCGGTAGTTTTCCACCGTCGTCGCGGCGATGTTCACGTTCACGCGGCGGATCGCGCCGTTTTTGTGGTTGACGGAGTAGATCGTTTTGATGCACTCCAGGATGTACTCGATCGGGTTGTTCTTCGGGTCCTCGCCCGCCTCGATCGCCAGGCGCTTGTGGCCCATGTCCTGCAGCGCGATGACTTCCTTCCTGACCTCCTCCTGCGTCAGCTTGCGGCGCGGGATGGTCTTGTTCTTCATGTGGTACGGGCAGTAGACGCAGCCGTTCACGCAGTAATTGGACAGGTACAGCGGCGCGAAGATGACGATGCGGTTGCCGTAGAACGCCTGCTTGATCTCGCCCGCGATCTCGTAGATTTTCTGCACCTTTTCAGGGATCTCGCAGGCCAGCAGCACGCTCGCCTCCCGGTGCGTCAGGCCCGCGCAGGTGCAGCCGGTCGCCGTCTTCCTCGGGCGCGCCTTTTCAAGGATCGCGTCGATCAGCTCGACGTTGTTCTTGTTCGCCTCGGCGTAAGCCAGCGTCTCGCGGATCTCGCCGTCGTTGATGAATTCCTCCGCATGGAGGGACTTGGGATTGTAGCTTGCCATGCTTTTTCTTCCTTTCTTGGGGTCAGAAGCTCTTCCCCGTCAGATGTGTCATTCGTTTCAATTGGATGGATAATCGCCGCGGGCCGTCACGATTTCATAGCCGATCGCAGCCATGCTTTGCCGCAGATGCGCAACGCATTGCGCGGACTCGTCTCCGTCGGAGAGCTTGTTGTTGTACAGCTCGTACTTCTTTCGCACCGCCGCGGGCGACAGGTTGGGCATCACGACGTTCGCCCCGGCGAGGATCCCCTTTTCCCGGCCCTTGGGATCGATGGAGCCCAGCGCCGTCGTCGCCGGGAGCAGCGCGTTCGGGTGAATCAGCCGGATGACGGACAGCAGATAACAGGTCAGCTCCACTGTCCCGGCCGGGTGGCCTGCAAACGGCGTCGCCGCGTGCGGAATGAACGGCCCGATGCCCACCATCTGCGGCGCAAATTCCTCGATGAACTTGAGATCCGCCGCCAGCTCCCGTGTCGTCTGATGCGGCGAACCGACCATGAATCCGCAGCCCACCTGATACCCCAGCGCCTTGAGCTCCCGCAGGCAGCGCATGCGGTTGGCAAAGGACATCTCCGCGGGGTGCAGTCTCGCGTAGTGCGCGGGGCTGGCCGTCTCGTGGCGCAGCAGATAGCGGTCCGCACCCGCCTCGCGCAGGCGCGCATAGCTCTCATCCCCCCGCTCGCCCAGAGACAGCGTCACTGCGCAGTCCGGATAGCGCGCCTTGATTGCGCGCACGATGTCCGTCATCACCTCGTCGGTGAAGAAGGCGTCCTCGCCGCCCTGCATCACGAATGTGCGGAAGCCCAGCGCGTAGCCCTCCTCGCAGCAGGTCAGGATATCGTCCTTCTCAAGCCGGTAGCGCACGCAGCTCCGGTTGCTCCTGCGGATGCCGCAGTACAGGCAGTCGTTTTTGCAGATGTTGCTGATCTCTATCAGCCCGCGAATGAACACACGATTGCCGTAAACCTCTCGCCGCACCGCGTCCGCCCGGGCTGCAAGCAGCCTCGCCGCTTCCCCGTCCCGCCCGTCGATCAGCTGTGCGTATTCCTCCACGCTCAGCGCATGGTTTTCGCACAGCCTGTCAATCAGTGCGCGGATCGTCTCAGTCATGGAAGCTCACGCTGGAGAACGAGGTCTTCACGCTCACGCCTGCCATCTTGCCGATCTTGCCCGAGAGCGCGGAGATCGTATCCTGCGGCGCGTCCAGCGCGATGGAGATGAGGCTGATCTTCCTCTTGCGGTAGGGGATGCCCATCCGCCCGATGATGTACTCGCCATACTCGTGCAGCACGCCGTTCACCTGCTCCACGGCGTCCATGTCTTCAATGATGATGCTCATCACGGCCACGCGGTTGTCCATACAAAATTCCTCCTTGAATAGAAAAATGCCGTGCCTCGCAAAAAGGCACGGCAAAAACGCGGCAGAGCGTCTGTCTTGTCATTTCCGCACCTTTCACGCAGAGGCTGTCTTTGTGTCAGGACAGGAAGATTATACCACAGAAAAAAACTTTTGAAAAGGGGGTTGACGTATGCGGATGTATCGGATATAATATGATTATGGGTTAGATAAATCTAACAACAATGGGCAGACGTGACGCACCTGCCCGTTCGAGGAATCTGCCCAACCAACTCCCATCCTCCCTGTTTAACTGATGAAGAAGCATCCCTGCCCGGACGGCTGACGCACCGACCGCGCAGGGATGCGCTTTTATTCTCTGTACAGGGAAGCCGCCGCAATCTCTCGTCCCCTTCGGTCATGCTTCCTGCTTCTTCTGCGCAACCACGCTGCGCTCCTTCCACTTGCCGCGGCGATAGCAGATGGCGGTCAGCACCGCGCCCATGATCCAGGAGATGAGCAGGGAGATAAAGATGCAGTCAGGGGAACCGCCCGGCAGCGCCTCGCTGCGGGTCAGATAGGCGATGCCGTATGCCAGCGGCATGCGGATGATAAACGTAGTGATCACGGAAATCCACATCGGGGTGATCGTGTCGCCCGCGCCGCGCATGACGCCGGAAAGGCTCTGCGTGACAGCCATGGCGATATAGCCCACGGCCAGGATATGCAGCATGTGCACGCCAAGGCGCACGACCTCCTCTGTAGAGGTGAACATGCGCATCAGTTTTTCGCCGAACAGCAGGATGCACGCCACCAGCACGACTGCCACCGCCAGGCCCGCAGCCAGGCCCTTGCGCACGCCCTCGTGCACGCGATCCATTTGGTTCGCGCCCACGTTCTGGCCAACGAACGTCGTCATCGCCGTGCCGAAGGTGAAGTTGGGCATCATCGCAAAGCCGTCCACGCGCATCACGACGATGGCGCACGCGATGACGCTGGTGCCGAACGAGTTGGTCAGCGCCTGCACGACGATGGCCGCCATGGAGAAGATCGCCTGCGTCAGGCCGGAGGGCAGGCCCAGCCGGACAATCCGGCCCGTCATGGGCCTATCGGGGATCAGGCTGCGCGCGCGGAGCGTCAGCGTCTCCTTCATGTGGCACAGCCGCCAGAGGCACAGCGCCGCGGACACCGCCTGCGCGAGAACCGTCGCCAGCGCCACGCCGTCCGCCGTCATGCCCAGCTTCGCGACGAACAGCAGATCGAGCACAATGTTGAGCAGGCATGCCACGATCAGGAAGATCAGCGGCGAGACGGAATCGCCCAGGCCGCGCAGAATGCCGGAGACGATGTTGTAATACGCGCAGCCCACGATGCCCAGGCTGATGATCGTCAGATAATCCACCGCCATGTCATACACATCCGGCGGGGTATCCAGCAGCGTCATCAGGGGTCTGACCACCAGCGGCCCGGCCGCCATGATGATCAGGCTGGCGGCGAAGGTGAGCGTCAGGCAGGTGCCCACGCTCTTTTCCAGCTCCTCCTGTCTGCGCGCGCCGAAGTATTGCGAGACAAGGATGCCCGCACCGGTGGAAATGCCCATGAACAGCAGCAGCATCAGGTTGAGGATCGGCCCGCTGGTGCCCACGGCAGCCAGCGCGCTGTCGCCGACGTACCGGCCGACGATGATCGAGTCCGCTGTATTGTACATCTGCTGTGCCAGGTTGCCGATGAGCAGCGGCACCGAGAAGGCGATCAGGCAGCTGAGCGGCTTGCCCACCGTCATGTCCTGCGCGCCGAAGAATTTCTTGAATCGGTTCATCTTTCGTCTCTTTCCCCTGTCCGTCAGGTCTTTCATCTATATCATCTTTCTTTAGTATAATCTTCTGCAAATTTTATGTCAATATCAAAGAAACGGACGGCCAAAGCCGTCCGCTCAGATTATCAGCAAAGTATGGAATGATCTCTGGGGATGCATGAAGGGGCCGCAGCCCCTTCATATGAAATCCGCAGCGGCGACTGCGCGGCGCGAGGAGCAGCTGCAAGCCGCTTCCTTGATCTTCTGGCCGTGCGCGCAGCGCACAAGAAAATGATGTTCTGCCCGCTGCAAGGATGCCTTGGCAGACTTGCAGCGACAGATTCGCTTACAGTCTGAACGCCGCCTCGAGCAGATCCTCGTCCCGGCTGGAATGACCGATCCTCAGCACAAAGTCGCCCGGCTCGGTCACGCGCTGCTCCTGCCGGTTGACCAGCGAGAAGTCCTCGCGCGCAAACCGGAAGCTCACCTTCTTCGTCTCTCCCGGCGCGAGCGTCACCTGCCTGAAGGCAATCAGCTGCTTGACCGGCGTGATCACGGAGGAAACCACGTCGCTGAAGTACGCCTGTACGGTCTCCGTGCCGGTCATGCTGCCGGTGTTGGTCACGTTCACGCTCGCCTCGAGCGTCTTTTCGTCGAGCGTCAGGCCGTCATAGGCAAACGCGCTGTACCCGATGCCCTCGCCGAACGCATACAGCGGCGTGCGCGGCAGGTCGCAATAGCCCCTGCCCGGCAGCGCATGCCAGCCCGGCAGGCTGTTGTAATACACCGGTACCTGGCCGCTGCTGCGCGGGAAGGAGATGGGCAGGCGTCCGCTCGGATTGATCTCGCCGAAGAGCGCCTTCGCCACGGCCTCGCCGCCGAACATGCCGCCGTTGAACGCGCACAGGAACGCGTCCGCGTCCGTCGCCGCGCGGCCCACGGCCAGCGGCTTGGAGGCGACCAGCACCGTGACCAGCGGAATGCCGAGCGCGCGCAGCGCGTCAAACAGCTCCATCTGCCTGCCGGAGAGCTCCAGCACCGCGCGGTCCTTCTCCTCGCCGATCTGCGGGATCACGTCGCCCACGACCAGCACGATGACGTCCGCGTCCTTCGCCGCGCTGACCGCACCCGCGATGTCCTCGTATTCTCCGTCCAGCACCGAGCAGCCGCGGTGATACACGCACGCAGCGCCGATCGCCTTGCACGCCGCCTCCACGCCCTCCTTCACCGTCACATACGGGCGCACCGGCTCGTGCGCAAGATTCGGCTTCGGATGGGTGAAGTACGTCCAGTCGCCGTACTGTGCGCGGATATCGTCCGCGTTCGGACCGATGACCGCAACCTTTTTGACCGACGGCTGAAGCGGCAGCACGCCGTTGTTCGCCAGCAGCACAAGGCTCTTGTCAGCGGCGTCCTTCGCCTTGGCCAGGTGCTCCGCGCAGCCAAAGCAGCCGGGCCTTCCGGCCTTCTCCGGCTTTTCAAACAGATTCATGCGCAGCTTGATCGTCAGAATGTGGCGCACCGCTTCGTCCAGCACGCTTTCCTCCAGCTTGCCCGCGCGCACGGCCTCAATCACCGCGTCGTAGAACGCCGTGGTAGTCATGATCATGTCGTTGCCCGCCCTGGCGGCCATCACGGAAGCCTCCTGCACCGTGCCCGCGACGTGCTGGCGGTGCACCAGGGAGGTCACGTTGTCCCAGTCGGTGACGACAAAGCCGTCAAAGCCCAGCTCGCCGCGCAGGATGTCCTTGAGCGTAGTCCTGTCGCTGGTGAACGGCGTGCCGTCGATGGAGCCGTAGGCTGTCATGATGCTGGCCACGCCCGCGTCCACCGCTTTCTTGAACGGCGGCAGGAACACCTCGCGCAGCTTGCGGTAGGTCATCTCCGTATCGCAGGCGTCGCGCGCGCCGACCGCCTCGCCGTAGCCAATGTAGTGCTTGGCGCAGGCCAGGATGTGCTCGCCGTCGGACAGGTCGTCGCCCTGATAGCCGCGGACGATCGCCGCGCCCATCTCGCCTGCCAGGTACGGATCCTCGCCGAACGTCTCGTCCACGCGGCCCCAGCGGGTATCGCGTCCCAGGCACAGCACCGGCGAGAACGTCCAGTGCAGGCCGTCTGTGGCCACCTCGCGCGCCGTCACCTGGCCCATCGTATAGGCCACTTCAGGATTCCAGGAGCAGGCTGCGGCCAGCTGCGACGGGAAGATGGTCGCATGGTCGTTGAGCCCGTGGCCGTGAATCGCGTCGATGCCGAAGATCACCGGAATGCCCAGACGGGTTTCCTCGATCGCGGCCTTCTGAAGCTCGCGCGCTTCGTCGCCCAGCACATGCAGGAACGAGCCTGCGCCCAGGCGCGCCCAGCGCAGTGCCTCCTCGTGCCCCACGTACGCAACGGGCACCTGCACCATCTGCGCAGCCTTCTCCTCCAGCGTCATCTCTGCCAGCAGCGCCTGAACGCGCGCGGCAATCGTCTTGTTGTCCATGTACATCCTCCTTCGTCTTGCCTGTTTAAATGAACGGGTTGTAGAAACGGTTCCCGTCGTGAAACGTGATGACGATGCTCCCCGCCAGAAGCGCCGCGCCCAGCGCGAGGACCAGATAATCGTTTTTTTCAAACGGGCGGCGGCGGTACCAGGTGCGCGTTTTGTCCTTGCCAAAGCCGCGCAGCTCCATGGCGTTGGAGATCACATCGATGCGCGCCAGGCTGGAGAGAATCAGCGGCAGCAGGATGCCAGCCGCGTTTTTCAGGCGTGTAAGCAGCGGCTCCTTTTTGCCCAGCTCCACGCCGCGCGCCTGCTGCGCCTGGCTGATGCTGTGGTAATCGCGCTGGATATCCGGGATGTAGCGCAGCGCGATGGCCACCGAGTAGCCCACGCGATAGGACACGCCGATGCCGCTTAAGCTCGCGGCGAACTCGCTCGGGTCCGTCGCGGAGATGAACAGGATGGCCACCGGCAGCGCGATGAAATACTTGAGCGTGATGTTGAAGAGATAGAAGACCTCCTCCGCCGTCACGGCGAACCGCCCGGGCAGATGCAGCAGCACGTGCCGCGTGCCGTAAATCTCCGTGCCCTGATTGGGGTTGAAGAGGAAGACGAAGAAGTTGTTCATCAGCAGAAAGACCAGCATGAACACGAGCATGAACCGGATCTCCTTCACCCGGATGCGGCTGGCCCTGAACGCCAGCAGGCTGACGCCCAGCAGGCCCAGCAGCACGCGCGTGTCATAGGTCAGCATGCCGGCAAACGTGAAGAGCAGGAAGAACGCCAGCTTCGTCGTGCCGGTGAGGTCATGCACGAAGCTCCTTCTGGGCAGATAGTTCAGCACCGTCTTAGCCGCCATGCGTACGCACCTCCCTGTCCGCATCGATAAAGCGCTCCACAAACGCCTCCGGCGCGTCCACACCGCAGGATTTCGCCAGCGCAAAGAGGCTCGTCTCCTTGAGCGCGGCGCGGCGCACCAGAATGCCGTCGCAGAGCACCTGTGCGGCGCTCCTGTCCGCGATCATCTCGCCCTCGCTGAAGACCAGCGCGCGCGGCGTGTACTCGAGCATCAGGTGCATGTCGTGGGTGATCATCACGACCGTCACGCCCTGTGCGTTGAGCTCGCGAAGAAACTCCATGATCTCGGTGTAGTGCTGAAAGTCCTGTCCGGCGGTCGGCTCGTCGAGGATGATCATCTGCGGGCCCATGACCAGCACGCTGGCGATGGTCACGCGCTTCTTCTGGCCGAAGGAAAGCGCGGAGATGGGCCAGTTGCGGAAGGGATACAGGCCGCAGATGCGCAGCGTCTGCTCCACCTTCTCGCGAATCTGTTCCTCTGTATAGCCCCTGCGGCGAATGCCCAGCGCCACCTCGTCGTAGATCATGGTCTTGGAGATCATCTGGTTCGGGTTCTGCAGCACATAGCCGATGCGCGAAGCGCGCTCGCGGATGGACATGTCCGCCATATCCTCGCCGTCAAAGCACATTGTGCCGTCGTCCGGCGTCTCAAAGCCGCAAATCAGCTTGGAGAGCGTCGATTTGCCCGCGCCATTGCGGCCAACGATGGCGACCATCTCGCCTTTGCCGATGGAAAAGCTCACGTCGCGCAGCGTCGGCCTGTCCGGCGCATAGCCAAAGCTCAGATGGCGCACCTCCAGCAGCGGCTTCTGCGGCGCAGCCTTCTCTCCGGCCGCCGCAGCCTGAAACCACGCGCGCACCTTTTCCTTCTGCGCCTCGCAGAGCGCCAGCGTGCAGATTTGCGCCGGACGCAGCGCCGGGGTCACATCCACGCCCGCGTAGCGCAGCGCCGTCAGGTACAGCGGCTCGCGGATACCGTGGGCCTTAAGCAGGTCGGTGGAGAGCAGCTCGTCCGGGCGCATGTCCGCCGCGATGCGGCCCTCGCTCATCAGCACGATGCGATCGACGCTGCGCCAGAGCACGTCCTCGAGCCGGTGCTCGATGATGATGACCGTCGTACCCGTCTTCCTCTGAATCTCGTCGATCAACTCAATCGCCTGCTTGCCAGCCGCAGGATCGAGATTGGCCAGCGGCTCGTCAAACAGCAGCACCTTCACCTGATCGACCATCACGCCCGCCAGGCTCACGCGCTGCTTCTGCCCGCCGGATAGCTCGTGCGGCGCAGACTCCAGACGATCCTCGATCTCCACCAGCTTCGCCGTACGCGCCACGATCTCCTTCATTTCGTCCTGCGGCGTGCACGCGTTTTCCAGCGCGAAGGCGATGTCCTCGCCCACCGTCAGCCCGATGAACTGGCCGTCCGGATCCTGCAGCACCGTGCCCACATGCGCCGACAACTCAAAGATACCCGCCCTGGGCGCGTCCACGCCGTCCACCGTCAGTTCGCCCTTTACCTCGCCGGGGAAGGAGAACGGGATCAGGCCGTTAATGCAGCTGCCCAGCGTGCTCTTGCCGCTGCCGGAGGGCCCGGCAATCAGGATGCGTTCGCCCGGCATGATCGCAAGGTTGATCTCCTGCAGCGTCGGGCGCTTCTGCGCGCGGTACTGAAACGAGAAATCCTTAAAGGAAATGATCGGCGTGGTCATGGTATCGTCCTCTCTGCGCGCGCCCTTTTCCGACAAGCTTCACAGGCAGGCCATGCCCGCTGCACGATTCCTGGCGCAATTCCCTGCTGCAAAAAAGGCAGGGTTACCCCTGCCTATCATAAACGATGGATTATTCCGCGTCAAGGGTTCCCTTGCCCGCGATGGTCTTGCTGTACGCGGCGCACAGCAGCGCGCCGATCACGACGGCAGTGATGGAGTTCGCGACGGCGGCCATCGCACCCTGCGCGAAGACCTTAGCGGCCGGCTCGGCGTAGATCGCGATATCCAGCACCGGAGCGATCACCAGCCAGGCGATGACGTTGGCGATCACGTTGATCACGGCGAAGGCAATGATCTCCTTCTTGCCGAAGACGCCCTCGCTGATGGGCAGCTTGCGGCCCATGAAGCCCACGGCCGCGCCCACGGCGGTGGACGCCAGCACCCAGCTCCACCACGGCGCGCCGCCCCAGGACAGGTCAATCAGCGTGTGGCCGATGAAGCCGATGAGCGCGCCCGCAACCGGGCCGTACATCGTGGCAAGCATGCCCAGAATGGCGTACTGCACGGAGATGTTGGTATTCGGAATGCCGCTGGGAATATTCACAAAGCGGCCCAGGACAAAGAACAGCGCCGCGCCGATGCCAACGGCCACGACGGTCTTGATGGAGTTCTTCTTCATTGTGCTTGCGTACCTCTCTATATCGTCGGTGGGAAAAGGTTTACTCAGCAAGTATAAGGCTTTACGCGTTTTTTGTCAACCATTTCAGCAGTCGCGCAGGATTTACAAAGCGTCAAGCATCGTGTATACTGTTATCGGCATTTCCCGTTTGATATATTTTGATCACAACTGAGGAGAAATTTACATCATGTCAACTGTCCTGAGCGGCGCGCTGTCCGGTTTTGTGAAGCTGGTGAACGCCCTGTACGCCCTGCTGTGGAACGACCTGATCACGCTGCCCCTGCCATTCGGCGGCACGCTGGGCCTTCCTCTGCTGGTCATGCTGCTGGTGCCCACCGGCGCATACTTCACCCTCCGCACGCGCGTGCTGCCCGTGCGCCTGCTGCCCGCGATGGCGCGGGTCGCGGCGGAAAAGCGGCCGCACGGCCATACCTCCCTCTCCGGCGTGCAGTCGCTGATCGTCTCCACCGCCACGCGCGTGGGCATGGGCAATCTGGTCGGCGTCGTCGCGGCGATCTCCGCCGGCGGCGCGGGCGCGGTGTTCTGGATGTGGATCACGGCGCTGCTGGGCGCGTCCACCGCGTTCATCGAGTCCACGCTGGCCAACCTGTACAAGGAAAAGGATCCGCTTTACGGCGGCTTTCGCGGCGGCCCCGCGCGCTACATCCATGCGCTGGCGGAATCCTGGCGTGGAAGGCCGCTCAGGCGGTCGGTTCTCGCCGCGTGCTTTGCGGCCTCCGGCCTCATCTGCTGGTGCGGCATCAGCCAGGTGATCGGCAATTCCGTGTCCTCCGCCTTCGAAAATGCCTTCGGCATCCCGCCGCTGTACTCCACCGTCGTGCTGGTCGCCGTCGCCGCGGTCATTGTGCTGCGCAAGAACGCGACCGTCAAGGTGCTCGATGTGCTGGTGCCCGTCATGGCCGGCGCGTACTTCTTCCTCACCATCTTCCTCATTCTCAAAAACGCGGTGCTGCTGCCGTCCGTCTTCCGGCGCATCTTTTCCGAGGCGTTCGGCCTGCGGCAGATGGCCGCCGGCGGCTTTGGCGCGGTGCTGATGAACGGCGTCAAGCGCGGCCTGTTCTCCAACGAGGCCGGTTCCGGCTCCGCGCCCTGCTCTGCCGCCGCCGCCGAGACCGACCATCCGGCAAAGGTCGGTCTCCTGCAGGCCTTCGGCGTGCTGATTGACACCCTCGTCATCTGCACCTGCACGGCGATGATCATGCTGCTTGCGCCGCAGGAGCTGCTTGAGGGGCTGACCGGCATGAGCCTGCTGCAGACCGCCATGGCACATCATCTGGGCGGCTTTGGCAGCGTGTTCATCGCCGTCATCCTCTGGCTGTTCAGCTTCTCCACGTTCATCGGCGTGCTCTTTTACGCCCGCTCGAACGTCGCCTATCTCTTCGGCGACTGCTGGAGCGCGCAGACGGCCTACAAGGTGCTGGCGCTGGCGATGCTCTTCATCGGCGGCCTGGCGGCCTACACCTTCGTGTGGGACCTGGGCGACGTGGGCATCGGCCTGATGACCGTGTTCAACCTCATCGCGCTGTATCCGCTCTCCGGCAAGGCGCTTGCCTGCCTGCGGGATTACGAAGCAACGCAGAGATAAGCAGACAAAAGCGGCGGCCGGATGGCCGCCGCTTTGATCATGCTGATTACGTCCTCTTTTTCCTCTTTTCCCCCGAGCCGCCCCTGGCCAGCTCCAGAATCGTCTTCAGGTTGAACGTGGTCAGCTTGTACGGCTTCGTCCAGGAAAGCCCCGTCGCCTTCTCCATGAACGTCCTGAACGGGTTCAGCTCCGTGCCCAGGGACGCCTTCTCCAGCATATACGCTGCCTGGGCGCTGACGAACAGATAGCAGTAGCCGTCGTCCTCAACCAGCCGCATGATCTTTCCGTAATCCACCACGTCCTGATTCTGCGCCAGCAGCACAAAATGCTTGTCGTAGAATTCGTAGCGGTTGGTCGGGTATTCGCCGTGAAGCGCCTCCATGATACTCTGAGCGCGGTTCTTCGCCGGGAAATTGAGGCTCACCAGCAGCCAGCAGCCCACCAGCGCGAAGACGAGCCCTGCCACGCTGCTGAGATTCCACGCGCCCAGCACCGTCAGCGCCAGGCCAAGCAGCGCCATCAGCACCTTGCGCCCAAAGCAAAAGGTGTCGTCCTGCACCCTGCACATGCGCACGATGGTGTCGTAGCTGTGACGAATCTGCGCGGTAAATCGCTTCATGCCTCTTCCCTCTTTGCTTTGCTTTCAAATCGTGCGCCGCACGCATACATCACGGCGCACGCCGCCGCCATCACGCCATACAGCAGCACATTGCTCACCGGCGTCTTGTCCAGCGCCCACTCGATGCCGCCCACCAGCGCCGCGCACACGCACAATCCCGCCGCGCGGCGAATGACCAGCGGTCTGCCGCCCGCGCGACCAGCGCGCAGCACCGTCACGCCGAGAATCACCACGGCGGAAATCACTTGGCTCACGCGCACAAAGCCGATCTTGGGGCAGCTGTCCATGCGCAGGCTCTCCAGCACTACCTGACAGCAGGCATACATCAGCAGCGCGGTCGTGATGCGCCTGCCCGCGCCGGCCTCGACGCGCAGCACGGCCAGCAGCATCAGCAGCGCCGCAGCCGCCTCCAGCACAAAGACCGCCAGCTGCCACTCCCCGAATTCATTCTGTACGGCGAACGGGAAGTGCATCAGCGCAGGGCTTTCCACCCACGCGCCCACGCCCTCACCGGTCAGCCCTTCGCCCAGGCGGCAGACCGCCACAGCCAGAAGCCCCGGCGCGGCCATCTCGTCAAGCACGGACGCCGCCCTGACCCCGCGCCGCCTGGCCAGCAGCCCTGCCGCCAGCAGCGCGCCCAGCGCCGCGCCGTAGAGCATGAAGCCGCCGTCCCAGGTGCGCAGCACGCTCAGCGGGCCCATTTCCAGAAAATAGAAGCTTAACCGCGCCAGACAGTACGCCAGCCGTGCGCCCACGAACGCTGCCGGTATGCACCAAAGTGCCAGATCCAGCGCATCCACCTCACCGTTGGCAGCATCCAGGCCGCCGCTGCGATGCGCCGTCGCCGCACGCAGCTGCCGCAGCATCAGGACAGCCAGCAGCGCAGCCAGCGCCACGCACGCGCCGTACATCGAGTGCTGCATCGCCAGCGCGGGCGACGGCACGAGAAAGACAAGCGCGGCGAGCATGAGCGTCAGCAGTGCGATTTTGATACCCTTATTCATGTTTCCCCCAGAGTCCTGTTCACAAATGTTATAACTTCATGATTCTAGCACACTTCGATTTTCAGCGCAAGATCATGCGGGCGCGTTTGGGGAAAACCTTGACTTTTCCGTCGAAATGCTTACAATAGATCGTATGTATGCCAAAGGAGCTGTTCATATCATGGTTCAAAAGCTCGCCGGAGTTCTCGCCCTGCTTCTGCTGCTGGCACCCGCCGCGCTCGCACAGGGCACGCCGCTGCTGCACGGCTACGACGAAACCACCCAGGAATACGAGTACGCGACATTCGGCGTATATCCCAATGGCAAAGACGGCGAGGATGCGCCGGTGCTCTGGCGCGTGCTGGGCTGGGGCGTGCCTGCCGAAGACGATGTCATCAGCAAGGGCAACTATCCCAAGCGCACCGACAAGAAATACGCCAACAGGGACGAGCTGACGCAGGAGAACGAAGACGTCTGCCTGCTGATGACGGAATACATCATCGACACCGTGCTCTATCATCCCGAACGCGACGAGATCGATGAGCCCGGCCTTGACTACGCGGACACCTACATCCGCAACGTGCTGTGCACGGACGTGCTGAACACGATCTTCACCAGGGAAGAGCAGGCTGTGCTGGTGGAGATGCCCGGCCGCGGCCTGCTGTCCCTCCCCTCCCGCCGCGGCGAGCTGTTCTCCCGCAGCTACGGCTTTGTGGAGGAGGACTTCGTCGCGCTCACGAGCCGCTGCACCACCGGTACGCCATATGCGTTCTCCAGGGGACTGCGCCGCATCTCCGGCAACTCCTGGTACTGGACGACCGACTGGCGCGCCCCCGGCCGCCGCTGGATTGTCGGCGACAACGGGCACATCTCCGTTTCCGGCCTGGATCGCGAGGGCGGCATCCGCCCAATCTGCTATGTCCGCACGGACATGCTCAGGATCACCGGCGGCGACGGCACGATCGACAATCCCTACCAGCTTGCAGTCAAATGAAAGCATCCCTTCGGTCTGGCCGAAGGGATGCTTTTTGCATTTAGCGAATGATGATGCTCCACCGGTTGACATAGGTCTGCCCCGGCGCAAGAGACATGAGATCCTCCTGCCGCTCGAGCACCGCCGTCTCGCCCCGGCGTGCGGGCAGGGAGCGCCACGGCTCGATGCACACATACGGCGCGTCCTTCTTCGGCCAGTGCCAGATGCCCAAATACGGCATGTCCGGGAATGATACCGTCACGCTGCGCACACTGCCCGACGCTTCCAGCGTGACCTCCCGCGCCATATCCCGCAGCACAATCGCGTCATCGTCAAACAGGCTGTGCGCAAGCGGCAGCACGGTGCCGTCCTCCAGTGGGAAGGGCGCATCCTCGCCGTTGACAAAGCAATCCGCGGAGAAACCCACACGCACAGGCGCACACGCTGTGCCGAAGCGCAGGCGGTAATCCCCAAACCTCAGCCCCTTTTCCAGCGGCACGTTGAAGCCTGGATGCCCGCCCAGACCGAAGTACATCGTGCGTGCGTCCCGGTTCTCCACCTCGTAGGCGACGGACAGCGCATTTCCTTCCAGCGCATAGATCACCCGGAAGGCAAAACGACGCGGGTACTGCGCGTAGGTTTTCTCGTTGCTTTCCAGCACAAACACCATGCGCGTATCCGTCTTTTCCGCAAGCGCGAACTCGCTTTCCGGCGCAAAGCCATGGATGGGCATGCGGTGCGTCTCGCCGTCCAGCACATACTGCCCCTGCCATAGCCGGGCGACATACGGGAAGATCGTCAGCGCGCGGTCGCCCCAGTACGCGGGATCGCCCTGCCAGAGGTATTCCGTGCCATCATGTGAGCAGATCGACCACAGCTGCGCGCCCAGGCTATTGACTGAAACCGTCAGACAGTCGTTTCCAATCGTGCAGATCATGGATGCATGGCCTCCAGCACCTCGCTGAGCTCCGGCACGCTCTGGATGCCGCCATGCTTCGTCGTGGACAGGCCCGCCGCCGCGCAGGCAAAGGAGACGATCTCTCTGAGTTCATCTTCCTCGAGCAGTTCAGGCGCCTTGCCGGTCTCCAGCAGCCTGTACACCGCACTGCCGCCGAAGATGTCGCCGGCACCGGTCGTATCCACCACCCGAATGCCGCTCATGCCCGGCACATGGCCGCTCGCTTTCGCGTTCATGAAGAAGCAGCCGTCCGGGCCGCAGGTGACGAACACCAGCTTCACGCCGAATTCCTTCAGGATATGCTCCGCGCCGTCCTGCACGTTCAGGCCGAAGAGGAACGCCACCTCCTCGTCGCTGATCTTGACCACGTCCGCCTGACGAAGGCCCCAAATCATCTGTTCCTTCGCTGTGTCCAGATCCTTCCACAGCGGCTTGCGCAGGTTCGGATCGTAGGTGATCAGCTTGCCGTGCGCCCTGGCGTAGGCGACGGCCTGCTGCGTCGCGCTGCGCGCCGGCTCGTCCGTCAGCGACAGCGTGCCGAAGTGGAACGCCTTCGACTCGTCGATCAGAGACAGGTCGATCTCCTCAAACCGCAGGCAGGTGTCTGCACCCGGCTTGCGGGAGAAGGAAAACTCGCGGTCGCCGGAGGCGTCCAGCGTCACAAACGCCAGCGTGGTGAACACGTCGTCCGCCGCCACCAGGCCGCGCGTCTCGATGCCCGCGTCCGCCAGCGTGCCGCCAAGCAGTCGGCCAAACTTGTCCGTGCCAACCTTGCCCAGAAGCGCGGTCCTCTTGCCGTACTTCGCCAGCGCGGCCAGGAAGTTCGCCGGCGCGCCGCCGGGATGCGCGGCCATCGTCGGATAGCCCTCGCCGTCCGCGCTGACCATGGTGAAATCGATGAGCAGTTCGCCCAATGCCGTCACGTCGATCATGATTTCACCTCTCACTTGGCCGCAGGGTACTCGTTGCACAGCAGGCGGTACGGCGGTTCATCCTCTTCGATCTTCGGGAAACGGCCCACCGGCGGATTGAAGCGGTTATCCGTGTTGTCGTCGTTGCACTGGCTCACCTCGCCCAGCAGCACGGGGCCGGTGCCCTCCTCCACGGCGAAGTCGTGGTAGAGGAACTGCTGCACGTGGATGCTCTCGCCCGGGGTCAGGCGGATCTGCGTGCCGGCGGGCACGGTGTAGGTGCGGCCGTCGGTGTGCACAGTCACGTCGCTCTCATAGTCAATTTCCTCGTTGGGCAGCGAGTTGTACACGCGGATGAGCACGTTGCCGCCGCCGCGGTTGATGATGTCCTCAGTCTTGTACCAGTGGAAGTGGTTGGGCGCATACTGGCCCTCCTTGAGGTAGAGCAGCTTCTCGGCGTAGACCTTGGGATACTTGTCCGCCATGGCGCGATTGCCATTGCGGATGGTGATCAGCGAAAAGCCGAACTTGTCGAAATTGCCCAGGCCATAATCGGTGATGTCCCAGCCGAGCATGCAGTCGCGCACCTCGTCATATTCGTGGCCGATACCCTGCCACTGCTCGGGGGTGAAATGGCAGAACGGGGGCAGATAGCAGCAGTACTTCTCGCACATGGCCTCCAGCTCGCGCAGCGCCGCGTTGACTTCAGATCGTTTCATCGTTTGTCACTCCTTGATGAGCGTTTTGTTTGATTCTATTATACACGATCTTCCCTGTCATGGACAGAGTAGAAATGATGATGAAACAGTTTTCTTCATCAAAAAGGAGCCGCTTCACAAGAAAGCGGCTCCTGATGCGTTTACTTGGCAAACTCGGTGCAGCGGGTCTCGCGGATGACATTGACCTTGATCTGGCCCGGATACTCCAGCTCATTCTCGATGCGCTTGGCGATCTCGCGGGCGAGCACGGTCGTGCCCTCGTCGGAAATGTCCTCCGGCTTGACCATGATGCGCACCTCGCGGCCGGACTGGATCGCAAAGGACTTCTCGACGCCCTGGAAGCTGGAAGCGATCTCCTCGAGCTTCTCCAGACGGCGGATGTAGTTCTCGATCGACTCGCGGCGCGCGCCCGGACGGGCGGCGGAAATCGCGTCGGCAGCCTGCACCAGCACAGCCTCGACCGTGGTCGGCTCGATGTCGTTGTGGTGCGCGGCGATGCAGTGGATGACCTCCGGGGACTCGTGGTAGCGCTTGCACATCTCCACGCCCAGCTCAACGTGCGTGCCCTCGAGCTCGTGGTCAACAGCCTTGCCGATATCGTGCAGCAGGCCGGCGCGCTTGGCCAGCGTCACGTCGGCGCCCAGCTCAGCGGCCATCAGGCCGGCCAAGTGGGACACCTCGATGGAATGCTTGAGCACGTTCTGGCCGTAGCTCGTGCGGTAGCGCATGCGGCCCAGAAGCTTGACCAGCTCATGGTGGATGCCGTGCATGTTGGTCTCAAAGATCGCCTGTTCGCCTGTCTCTCGGATCTGGTTGTCCACCTCGCGGCGGGCCTTTTCGACCATTTCCTCGATGCGGGCCGGATGAATGCGGCCGTCAGCGATGAGCTTTTCCAGCGCGATGCGCGCGATTTCGCGGCGAACCGGATCAAACGCGGAGACGATGACGGCCTCCGGCGTGTCGTCGATGATCAGATCGACGCCGGTCGCGGTTTCCAGCGTGCGGATGTTGCGGCCCTCGCGGCCAATGATGCGGCCCTTCATGTCCTCGTTGGGCAGGGAGACCACGGACACGGTCGTCTCCGCCACATGATCGGACGCACAGCGCTGAATCGCCATCGCGACGATGTTGCGCGCCTTCTTATCCGCCTCGTTCTTGGCGTTCTGCTCGATCTCGCGAACCATCATGCCGGCATCGTGGAACGCTTCCTTCTGGATGCGCTGCACGATCATGTCCTTCGCCTCGTCCTGCGTCATCTTGGCGACGCGCTCCAGCTCCACGCGCTGCTTCTCCTCGAGCTCCCTGACGGCCTGCTCGGCGGTCTCCGCGGCGGTCTTCTGGCGGGCGGCGTATTCCTGCGCCTCCTGTGTCAGGCGGTCGAGCTCCGCCTGCTTGCGCTCCAGCGTCGTCTCGCGCGCGTCGAGGTTATCTGCCTTCTTGTCGAGGGTCTCCTCGCGCTGGGTGATGCGGCGCTCGCTGCGCTGCACCTCAGCGCGGCGGCTGTTGATCTCGCGATCCAGTTCGTTCTTGAGGCGGATGACCTCTTCCTTCGCCTCGATGATCTTTTCCTTCTTCTTCTCCTCTGCACGGCGCTGCGCGTCATCGAGCAGATTGCGGGCGTACTCCTCCGTACGGCCGATCTTTTTTTCCTGAACGTTCTTGCGGTAGATATAGCCAACTGCCAGGCCGATGACCAGGGCAGCCAGTACGGACAAAACGGTCAAAAAAATCGCCAACCCATCTCACACTCCTTCTTTGACAAACTCTCAAACACAAATTAGTCGGTCAAAAGTGTGAAGGTTGACGCAAGGCCATCACATTGGCACACAAAACAAACCGGGAACCGGCCTTCACCTCCTGACGGGCATACTCCCCCTCCCGCAGGCAGGCAAAATGATTCCGTTTTCCGCTTATTGAATTGATGTATCGAACGGGAAAAACCCGCTGTATGCTCTGGCGCGCGCATATCCCCGCACACGCTTTCACTTTGACTGTTTCTATTGTAGCGGGGATTTTCGTGCATGTCAAGACCATATGACATTAAGATGAATTTTTTGTGAAATCAGACAACGAATTACCACAGAAAAAGGGGCTTTGGATCACGCCAAAGCCCCAGATATTCAGAAGTCTTAATCCTCGTCGTCCGCGAGATCGGCCTTGTGCGCCTCGATGATCTTGGCAGCGATCACCTGCGGCACCTCCTCGTAACGCTCGAAGGTCATCTTGAAGAAGCCCCTCGCCTGCGTCATGGAGCGCAGATCGGTCGCGTACTTGAACATCTCCGCCTGCGGCACCTCCGCCACGATGAGCTGCTTGCCGTCGGTCTGCTCCATGCCCAGGATGCGGCCGCGGCGCTTGTTCATATCGCCCATGACGTCGCCCATGTACTCGTCCGGCACGGTGACCTCCACGTGCATGATCGGCTCAAGCAGCACAGGAGACGCATTGATGCACTGCTTGTAGGCGATGCGCGCGGCGGTCTTGAACGCCATTTCGGAGGAGTCAACCGGGTGATAGGAGCCGTCGTAGAGCTTGGCGCGCAGGCCCGTCATCGGGAAGCCCGCCAGCACGCCCTTGACCAGGTTGTCGCGCAGGCCCTTTTCAACCGACGGGATGAAGTTGCGCGGAACGGCGCCGCCGACGACGGCGTCCACAAACTCAAAGTCCACGCCCGGTTCTGCCGGAGAGAACTCGATCCACACGTCGCCGAACTGGCCATGGCCGCCGGACTGCTTCTTGTGGCGGCCCTGCACCTTGATGGTCTTGCGGATGGACTCGCGGTAGGCGATCTTGGGATCCTTGAACACGGCGTCCGCGCCGAACTTGGTGAGCAGCTTCTGGCGGATGATCTCCAGCTCCAGCTCGCCCTGGCCGCTGATGAGCGTCTCGGTGGTCATCGGGTCCTTCGCCACGACGACGTCCGGCATTTCCTCAATCAGGCGCGCCAGGCCGGAGAAGACCTTGTCCTCCTCGCCCGCCTTCTTGGCGTACACGGCCATGGACAGCTGCGGCGCCGGGAAGTCGATGCTGTCGTACTGGACGACTTTGCCGATCTCGCACAGGCTGTCGCCGGTGGAGGTGTACTGCAGCTTGGAGAGCGCGCCGATGTCGCCCGCGCACAGCATGCCGACCGGGATCTGCTTCTTGCCGCGGATCATGAACAGGCCGGCCGCCTTCTCAGGCTTGTCAGCGTTCGCGTTGTAGAGCGCGGTCGCCGGGGTCAGCACGCCGGAGATGACCTTGATGAAGGACAGCTTGCCGACAAACGGGTCGGCGATGGTCTTGAAGACCTGCGCGGTGAAGCTCTCGGACATGTCCGCGTGGCGGATGTGCATGGACTTGGTCTTCGGGTTGATGCCGTGATAGGTGTGCTCCATCGGGGAGGGCATGTACATCGCCAGCTCGTAGAGCAGCGGGCGCACGCCGATGCCGTTGAGGGAGGAAACCGGCACGACCGGCACGATGCTGCCGTCGTAGATGCCGGCGGACAGGCCGCGCAGCATGTCGACGTCGGACAGGGTGCCCTCGTCAAAGAACTTCTCCATCAGCTCCTCGCTGGTGGAAGCGGCGGCCTCGTGGCAGGCCTCAATGGCCTCGTCCACCAGCGCCTGCATCTCGGCCGGGATCGGAACCTCCTTGCGGTCCTTGCCCGCGCCCATGAAGGCCTTGCCGGTCAGAACGTCCACGACGCCCTTGAAGCTGGTGCCTTCGCCGATGGGCAGAACGGTCGGGATGATGCAGTGGCCGTAGGTGGCGCGCAGGTCGTCGAGCACCTTGCGGTAGCTGACGTGCTCACGGTCGATCTGCGTGAGGACGATCATGCGGGCGACGCCGCGCTTGCCGGTCGCAGTCCATGCCTTTTCAAAGCCGGTGGACAGGCCGGTGGCCGCGCTCATCACCAGAACGGCGCCCTCCACGGCGCACAGCGGGCCGGGGATTTCGCCGGCGAAATCGAAATAGCCGGGAACATCGATGATATTGAGCTTTTTGCCGTGGATTTCAATCGGCGCGACGGACGCACTGATGGAAATATGGCGCTTGATCTCTTCGGGATCCCAGTCGCTGACAGTGTTGCCATCTTCGACACGGCCCTGGCGGTCAGTGACGCCGGCTGCGTAGAGCATCGACTCGACCAAAGTGGTCTTGCCCTCAGAGCCGTGTCCCAATACCGCGATGTTGCGGATATCCTTTACCATGTAGTCCTTCATAAGTTGCGCCTCCTCGTATACCGCGCGTGCGCGGCGTTATTTGCTTGATCGGCAGCGGATTGTACGTCCTCCGCTCCCACTTGGCATTCATTATACCAGATTGCCTGAAAATTGAAAAGCCGTTTTGTCAATTTTTCTTCCCGGTCAGGCGTGAATTTGCACTGGATTCACGCCAGGCACGCAGCAAATTCACCTTTTTTTGAAATCCCAGCCAGTCTTCGGGCCGGCATCCTCATTTTTCTGCAAATGAGAAAGGCGCTCTTCCGGGCAGGAAGAGCGCCTGATGGTATGCTGTTTACGTTTCAAACGGGAACCTCAGGCCATTCTGCGCGCGCACCTGATCCATGATCTCCATCACGGCGACCGTCTGCTCGGGCGTGATGATGTCGCTGTGCATCCTGCCCGCCGCCGCGCAGGCCATCGCCTCGCGGATCTCGTATTCGAAGCCGTTGACCTCAAACGGGCGTTCAATCGCATACGGCGCTTCGCCGTCGATGCACACCGTCACGCGCTCCGGGTTCTTGAACTCCGGGATCTCGATGCGGCCCCTGGTGCCGTACACCGCGCCCGCCGTGGGCATCTGCGCGCCGATGGCGCAGGTAAGGCTGGCGACCGCGCCGCCCCTGCGCAGGATGATCGCGTCCACCGCGTCGGTGCCCGCGCCATTCATCACCAGGCTGCTCTGCACGCTGTCAAAATCATAGCCCAGCATCATGCAGGCAAAGCCGATCGCGTACACGCCGATGTCCAGCAGCGTGCCGCCTGCCATCTGCGGGTCAAACTTGCGCGCCTCGCGGCCGGTGGTGTAGCCATACTGCGCCGTCACCGCGCGGATCTCGCCGATCGCACCGGAGGCGAGCACGCGCTCCACCTCGCGGTACACCGGGCACAGCTTCGTCCAGAACGCCTCCATGACAAAGACGCCCTTCTCCCGGGCCAGCGCGAAGATTTCCCTTGCCTGCTGCGCGTCGGTGGTGAAGCTCTTTTCGCACAGCACATGCTTGCCGTGCTCGATCATTAGACGCATGCCCTCGGCATGCGCGCTGTGCGGCGTGCCGATGTACACGATGTCCACATTGGGATCTTCGGCCAGCTCCTGCGCGCTGGCATAGCGCACGGGAATGCCATACCGATCCGCAAACGCGTCGGCGCTTTCCCGGCTGCGGGAGGCGACGGCATAGAGCGTCACCTCATCGCCCATCCTGCGCGCGGTTTCAGCAAAGTTTTTGGCAATCACGCCGGTGGAGAGAATCCCCCAGTTCATCGCAGATCGCCTCCCACCTGCCGCATCATCTCTTCGCGTCGCTTCTTGCGCTTGTGCTCATGCCAGGTTTCCTTCCACAGCGGCGGATAGAGCAGCATCAGCATCGGGAAGACCTCCAGACGGCCTGCCAGCATGTCAAAGATGAGCACGATCTTGGACAGATTGCTCAGGAAACCGAAGTTGCAGGTCGGGCCCACCAGGTTAAGGCCCGGGCCAATGTTGTTGAACGTCGCCGCGACGGCAGTGAACGTGCTGACCAGATCCATGTTTTCCAGCGTCAGCACGAGCATGGACGCGACAAAGATGAAGAACACGCCCATGAAGTAGACGAAGATCGCATGCAGCGTGCCGTCATCCACATCCTTGTCCTCAAAGCGCACCTTGCGCACGCCGCGCGGATGCAGGAAGGAGCCGACGTAGCTGCCCATCGCCTTGGCGCTCATCACCCAGCGGGAGACCTTCAGGCCGCCGCCGGTGCTGCCCGCGCAGGCGCCGATGAACATCAGCAGCACGATCAGCGCCCTGGAGAGCGTGGGCCAGAGGTCAAAATTGGCCGTGGCAAAGCCCGTCGTCGTGATGATCGTCGCCACCTGGAAGACGGAGATGCGCAGGTTGTGCTCTGCCGTCAGGCTCGTGTCATAGATGTTCATGAAGATGAGCAGCGTCGCGCAGGCGATGATGCCCAGATACCAGCGCATCTCCTCGCATGAAAGCGCCTGCCTGAATTTCTTCATGAAGATGAGGAAGTACACATTGAAGTTCACGCCGAAGATGATCATGAAGATCGCGACGACCCACTGAATGTACGGCGAGAAGCTGGCAAACGAATCGTTTCTGAAGCCGAAGCCGCCGGTGCCCGCCGTGCCGAACGCCGTGCACAGCGCCTCAAAGGGGATCATGCCGCCGAGCATGAGCAGTAGGAATTCAAGCACCGTGAGCACGATGTAGAGCATGTACAGGATGCGCGCGGTATAGCGCACCTTGGGCACCAGCTTGCCCACCACGGGGCCGGGGCTCTCCGCCTTCATCAGGTGCATGTTGCTGCCGCCGACCATCGGCAGCACCGCCAGCAGGAACACCAGCACGCCCATGCCGCCGATCCAGTGCGTAAAGCAGCGCCAGAGCATGCAGCAGTGGCTCATGTGCTCCACGTCGGAGAGGATGCTTGCGCCGGTGGTCGTAAAGCCCGACACCGTTTCAAACAGCGCGTCGATAAAGCGCGGGATCTCGCCGCCGAGGTAAAACGGCAGGCAGCCGAATACGGACATGACAATCCAGCTCAGCGCCGTGGCGACAAAGCCCTCCCGGGCATGAAACTGCGGGCTGCCGCTGCGCCTGCGCGTCAGCAGCAGACCGATGAGCGCGCACAGCGCCATCGTGGCGGCAAAGGCAATGCCCTGCTTCTCCCCGTAGATGATCGCCGTGACGAGCGGCAGCGCCATCAGCGCCGCCTCCACGTTGAGGATCCAGCCGAGGATATAGCTGACTGATTTCATATTCATCGCAATACCTCTCAGGCCAGAATATCGCTGATATCGCCGAAGCCGGAATGCGTGGTGACGACGATCACCGTGTCGCCCGCCTGGATCACGTCCTGGCCGCGCGGGAAGATGACCTTGCCGTTTCTGCCGATGCAGGCGATGAGCAGGTTGTCCTTCTTCTTGAGCTTCATCAGCGGCACGCCGACGACCGGCGCGTCCTTGTCCACATGGAACTCAAGCGCCTCCGCCTTGGAGTCAAAGAGATGATACAGCGTCTCCACGTTGCTGCCGATGCTGTTCTGCTTGGCGCGGACATAGGCGGTGATCGTCTCGGAGGTGACGTACTTGGGATAGACGACGCTGCCCAGATCCAGGCCGTCGATGACATCCTTGAACGTGATGCGGTTGATCTTGGTGATGGTCTTGAGGCCCGGCATCCGCTTGGCGTAGAGCGTCAGCAGGATGTTCTCCTCGTCAAGGCCCGTCAGCGGCACGAGCGCCTCCACCGAGTCGATGCCCTCCTCGCGCAGCAGCTCCTCGTCGCCGCCGTCGCCGCAGATCACCGTAGCCTCCGGCAGCAGCGCGGAAAGCTCCTCACAGCGCGCGCGGTTCTGCTCGATGATCTTGACATCCATGCGCTGCTCGAGCAGCAGCTGGGCCAGATAATAGGAGGACTTGCCGCCGCCGATGATCAGGCAGCTGCCCACCGCATGGCTCTCCATGCCCAGCGCCTCAAACACGCGATGGCCGTCGCGGGCATTGGTCAGGATCGTGATGTCGTCGCCCTCGCGGAGCATGAAGCCGCCGCTGGGGATGGACACCCAGCCGTCGCGCTCCACCGCGCAGACCAGGTAGCCAAAGTTAAAAATGCTGTCCAGCTGCATGATGCTCCTGCCGGCCAGAATGCTGCCCGAGGGGATCTTGAAGCTCAGAAGCTCCGCATGTCCCTTGGCAAAGGCACTGACCGTCAGCGCCTGCGGCCTGGAGAGGATGCGCGCGATCTGCCGCGCCGCCTCCAGCTCCGGATTGATGATCATCGACAGGCCGAGCTGCTGGCGCAGATACACCAGCTCCTCCGCATAGTCGGGATTACGCACGCGTGCGATGGCGGAGATATCGCCGCCCGCCTTTTTGGCAATCGTGCAGCAGAGCAGATTCAGCTCGTCCGAGCCGGTGACGGCGATGACCATGTCCGCCTGCTCGATGCCGGCCTCACGCAGCACGCTGAGGCTGGCGCCGTTGCCGCGGATGCCCATCACGTCATAGACCTCCGTGGTGTTGTGGATCACGCGTTCGCTCGTGTCCACAATGGTGATATCATGTCCCTCGCGCGCCAGCTGTTCCGTCAGCGTATGACCAACCTTGCCGCAGCCGACGATGATGATGCGCAGCGAGTCCTGTTTCTTCTTCGCAGCTTTCCCCTGCATGATGCCTTCCTCCAGCTATCGTGCGCAATGATGCGCCGTATCCTCAAGCCGAGCCATGGAGCAGCGGCGGCGGCACAGCCGTCCGGCATTCCTCCATGAGCTCATTCTCCAATTTGATATCTTAACATTCTTTTCCCTGTTGGTCAATTATTTTGCTTGAACCTGCCGCTTTTCCCTGTTATGATATGCGTGAAAGACTGGGTATTCTATGGAATACCGCAGTCTTCTGATCGAAAGAAAGGAAGGATTCGTATGAAACATACAAGGAAGTCCTCCGGCGGATTCCGCGTGAGCTTCTCCCTCGCGGCCGTCGTCTATCTCCTGCTGGGCCTGCTCATGATCGTCGCGCCCAATACCAGCCGCAGGCTGCTGTGCACGCTGGTCGGCATGGGCATCATGGCGTACGGCCTGCTGAGCATCGTGCCCTTCGTGATGAGCCGGGGCGAAAAGCGCTTCTCCTTCGACCTGCTCATCGGCGTATGCGCGCTGGCCTTCGGCCTGTTCTCGCTGATCAACCGGACGTTCCTGATGGACTTTCTGTTCACCGCGCTGGGCGTGGTCGTCTGCGTCACCAGCGTGTGCTCAATCAGCCGCGTGCTGAACCTGCGCTACTTCGGCTTTGCGCGCTGGTGGGCGCCGCTGTGCGCGAACATCGCCACCCTCGTCATCGCGCTGTGCGTGATCTTCTTCCCCGGCTTTTTCGGCAACATGCTGATGATGGCCATGGGCATCATCCTCGTGGTGGAGGCTGTCAGCGACCTGATCTCCATCCACTACCTGGGCCGCTTCTCCGACCGCGTCACGGTCACCTACAACGTCGAAGACTGAACGCAAACTGACAACTTTTTGAAAAAATGACAAAAAGGCATTGACAATCCCGCCATCTGGGGTTATAATCCTTTTTGTTCGGATTGATAGCTCAGTCGGTTAGAGCACCCGCCTGATAAGCGGGAGGTCGGTGGTTCGAGTCCACTTCAATCCACCATATTCCTCAGTAGCTCAATGGCAGAGCATTCGGCTGTTAACCGAAGGGTTGTAGGTTCGAGCCCTACCTGGGGAGCCACAGCACCTCATGGATTTCCATGGGGTGTTTTTTCGGTCATCATTTAGTCGCTTCACTTCCGGCCCCCTCTGCCATCGGAATGCGCAAGGCGGCCGGAAGTGGGCGCGGGCGCAGCCCGCTTTTGTCCATTCACGCTATTCTCAGATCAAAAAGGCGCAAGCAGATCGTTCATTTTCATTTGAGAATAGCGGATCAGCCTGTAACCCGGAGGAAATCCCATGCAGCGCATTGTCACCGTTCTTGAAATCCTCGTCCCCATCTTTGCCGCCATCCTCCTGGGCATGCTTGCCCGCCGCAGGGGCGCGCTCACCCGCGAGGGCGTGATGGGTCTGCAGCAGTATGTGATGCAGTACGGCCTGCCCTGTGTACTCTTCAATTCATGTCTGAACGCCAGCATCGGCGCGGAATCCCTGACCTCCATGGCGCTGGTGCTGCCGATGATGCTGCTCAGCGTCACCTGGGCGTTTCGCGCGCGCAGGACGCTGTTCCCCTATCACAACCTGCCGCAGCTTTTTGCCGCGCAGGAGAGCGGCATGCTCGGCATTCCGCTGTTCATGACGCTCTTTGGCGCCGCGCAGGCCTATCGCATGGGCGTGCTGGACATGGCGCAGGCCCTGGTCTGCATCACCACCATCGCGCTGCTGACAGCCAAAACCGATGAAGGGACGCGCCCGGTCGATATTCTCAAGCAGGTCTTCTCCTCTCCGCTGCTGCTCATGAGCCTGCTGGGCCTTCTGCTGAATCTCTCCGGCGTGAAGACCTGGCTGGAAGCTGCCGGCATCGCATCCATTCTCACGGAAACGACCGGGTTCATCGCCCAGCCCGTCAGCGCCGCCATTCTCTTTGCCGTCGGCTATAATTTCTCCCTGAGCAGCGGCAACCGCACCCACATCTTCAAGATCTCCGCGATCCATTTCATCTATTTTGCAGTCTTCGGCCTGCTGATTCAGATGGTGCTGTTCCTGCTCCCCGGCGTGGAAGCGCAGACCCGCTGGGCCATCCTCATCTACACCACACTGCCCTCGAGCTTCCTGAGTCTGGGGCTGGGCAGAAATGAAGAGGAATACGAGATGGCTGCCGGCGTCTGTTCGCTGCTCACCCTCATCAGCCTCGCCATCTTCTGCGTCATCGCCGTCATCGTCAGCTGATCATCGCTCAGCGAATACGCATCCCGCCGGACATGCCGGCGGGATTTTTCATAATCCGCGAAAACAATGCAACATATATTTCATTGGATGCGTTGGGCTGCCGCCCAAACCCCAGCTTCGCTTCGCGCATATGATACTGTTTTCAAATAGAAACAGCCAAGTGCTAAGCCCCGTCAGGTAACGCTTCGCTCCCTGACTGCTTTGACCGAATGGCTTCGCCACGTGGGGATACGTTGGGCTGCCGCCCAAACCTGCCTGAGGGATTTCATCCCTCAGACTCCCTTCTTCGCTTCGCGTTTATTGCTCGTTTCTATCAGAAAAGAGTATGAAAGCAGTTGAGAATAATATATCCGTATAAAAGAATCCCGCAGCATTGTGCGGGATTCTGATATTCAGCTGGGATCCGCTTAGTCCTCCGGCTTCGCGCCGATGACCGCCTTGATGCGGCGCACGCCGGCGGAAGAGGACTCCTCCTTCTGGATCTTGAAGGAGACCAGCTCGCCGGTATGGCTGGCGTGCGGGCCGCCGCAGATCTCCTTGGAGTACTCGCCCATGGTGTACATGCGCACGCACTCGCCGTACTTGCTCTCGAACAGGCCGATCGCGCCCTCTGCCTTCGCGGCCTCGACGGTGGTCTCAGTCATCACAACCGGCACGTCCGCAGCGATCCACTCGTTGACCAGCGCCTCCACCTGCGCCAGCTCGTCCTTGGTCACCTTGCGGCCGAACTTGAAGTCGAAGCGCAGGCGCTCGGCCGTGATGTTGGAGCCCTTCTGCGCGACCTCGTCGCCCAGCACGCGGCGCAGCGCCGCCTGGAGCAGGTGGGTCGCGGTGTGCAGGCGCGCGGTCTGCGCGCTGTTATCGGCCAGGCCGCCCTTGAAGCGCTGCTCGGCGCCCACCTGGGACAGCTTCTGGTGCGCGGCGAAGTGATCGGCGAAGCCCTTCTCATCGACGGTGAGGCCCTGCTCAGCCGCCAGCTCGCGGGTCATCTCGATCGGGTAGCCATAGGTGTCATACAGGTGGAACGCGTCCACACCGTCGATGACAGTCTTGCCGTCCAGGCGGGAGACGACCTTGGCAAACTCCTTCTCGCCCTGGCGCAGCGTGCGCGCGAAGCGGGTCTCCTCCAGCTTGAACTGCTCGAGCACGAATGCCTCGTTCTGCTTGAGCTCCGGATAGACCTCGGCGTACTGGTTGATGATGACCTGCGCGATCTCGCTGGTGAAGCCCTCGCCCATGCCGATGCCCATGCCGTAGCGCACGGCGCGGCGGATCAGGCGGCGCAGGACGTAGCCCTGGTCGACGTTGCTCGGGGACACGCCGCGCGGATCGCCCATGATGAAGGTAGCGGTGCGCAGGTGATCGGCGACGATGCGGAAGGCCTTGGTGGTCGCCGCGTCATCCTCATAGCCCTTGCCGGACAGCTCGGAGATCTTGGCGAGGATGCCGGTGAACGCGTCGGTCTCGTAGACGGACTTGCAGCCGTTCAGCGTACAGACGGTGCGCTCCAGGCCCATGCCGGTATCGACGTTCTTCTTCTCCATCGGGATGTACTGGCCCTCGGCGTTCTTGTTGTACTGCATGAACACGTCGTTCCAGATCTCCATGAAGCGGCCGCAGGAGCAGGCCGGGGAGCAGTCCGGGCCGCAGGGCTCCTGGTCGCGGATGATGAACATCTCGGTGTCCGGGCCGCACGGACCGGTCTGGCCCGCCGGGCCCCACCAGTTGTGCTTGCGGTTCAGGAAGTAGATGTTCTCCGGCTTGACGCCCTGCTCCATCCAGTAGCCGGCCGCCTCGTCGTCACGCGGGATATCGTCCTCGCCCTCAAAGACGGTGAAGGCCAGCTTGTCCTTGTCAAGGCCCAGGTACTCCGGGCTGGTCAGGAACTCCCAGGACCAGGCGATCATGTCCTTCTTGAAGTAATCGCCCAGGGACCAGTTGCCCAGCATCTCAAAGAAGGTCAGGTGGGAGGCATCGCCGACCTCGTCGATGTCGCCGGTGCGGATGCACTTCTGCACGTCGGTCAGGCGGGTACCGGCCGGGTGCTTGCTGCCCAGCAGGTACGGGACAAGCGGATGCATGCCCGCGGTGGTGAAGAGCACGGTCGGGTCATTCTCCGGAATGACGGAAGCGCTGGGGATGACAGCGTGGCCCTTGCTCTTGAAGAAGTTCAGCCACATG
This sequence comes from uncultured Clostridia bacterium, assembly GCA_945948915.1. Taxonomy (GTDB): domain Bacteria; phylum Bacillota; class Clostridia; order Christensenellales; family Aristaeellaceae; genus Ventricola. The sequence goes on from CAMFCQ010000001.1 coordinate 82,215, forward strand.
CTGCGCAGCTCGCCGGAAGTCATTTTCTTCATAGCTTGATTTCTCTCCTTAAAACAAAATCGGGAAAATAAAAAACGCCTGCCGTCCGGGGACGAACAGACGCGATTCGCGGTACCACTCCGGTTGACATGCCCTTGGGCACATCCTCTCTCGCCCTTAACGCAGGCATACGGCCGGCTCCTCGCCGGAAGCTTCCCGGAGGGCTGCGCTTCGGCTCCTGCCGCCGGGCTTGCACCCTCCCCGGCTCGCTATGACAGGCTCGTCCGATGCGCTCTTTCCGCATCATCGCTTTTCATATCGGAGAACATTATATTGAATTCAGCAGGGTTTGTCAAGCCCTCATGCAGTCCTTTTGCAGCAGCCGGGGACGGATGATACTACTCTCAAATAAAATCGGCCATGCAATAACCGGCCGTCAGGTAACGCTTCGCTCCCTGACTGCTTTTCTTTGATCGCTTCGCGATATGGAGACGTTGGGGGATTTCATCCCCCAAACCCCTAGCCTGGGGACCAGTCCCCAGACCCCTTCTTCGCTTCGCGCCTATAGCTCGTTTCTATTTGAGAATAGTATGAGATCCAAAAGTTCAGGGCGGCGCGATTGCTCGCGCCGCCCTGTAAAAGAGGGGATGGGGATGGTCGGTTTATTACGGATACGTGGTGGAAATATACACAGCCTGTTTGCCGTCGGCGTCCTTGATCTCTTCAAGCTTACCTTCGGCCTTTTCAATGATAGCCTGATGGTTTTCAGAAGGTTTAACAGAACCGCCATCGCCCGAGTGGATCGTGGAGCCCTTGAAGTGGATACAGAACTGACCATCGAAGCCGTTGCCGGAAATCGTGCTTTTGCCATGCGGGATCGCATAGATCGAGCCGACAAACTGCTCGCCGTTGCTGTTGGTCAGCACGACAGCCCTTCTCTGGTAACAGTTGTTCTTCTTCAGGTCGCTGCCCGTCGCGACGCCGTAGAGGCTGCAGAGCACCCTCGTATCGTTCTTCGTCCTCGGCTCCACGTCGGCATGGTTGCCGTGGGCGCCATTCTGGTGCTTCACCTCAAAGGTGCGGCCAGTCGCAATGTCCGTAACCGTCGCATACGTGCCGGAAACAATCTTGCTGCGATAGGTGAACCAGTCAACGCTGTAAATCTTGCCGTTGTACTTGGCCGTACCGGCGCCTTCCGCGTTCTTTTCGCTGACCTTCTGCATGATCTTGGCGATCGTCTTCGGGCCGGCCACGCCGTCCGCAGAGAGACCGTTGTCCTTCTGGAACTTTCTGACGGCCTCCTTCGTCAGGCTGCCGTAGCTGCCGCTGACCGTTCCGGAGTAATACTTCAGCGTCTTGAGGGACTCCTGAATCCACTCGACCATCGTGCCTGTATCGCCCTCACGATAGCTGTCGCCGGAGTAATCGCCGCTGGCCAGATATTCCTTGACCTCATCGTCGGTCATCACGTGCAGATAGTCCTTGTGGATCCAGTAGCCGGACTGGATTCGATACCAGCTGCCGTCCTTGCCCGTGTAGAAGAACACGTCTCCCTTGTCGGCGGAGCCCATCTTTTCAGAGCTGGAGCTGGCCGTCTCGCGGATGCTGACGCTGTTGGCCGTGACGCGGATCATGCCCAGAATCTCAGCACCGGAAGCGTCCAGATCCGTTCTGCCGCCCTTTTCTTCAAACTTGTCCTTGGAAACCTTGTCCAGCACCACGCCGCGGACATAACCATTGTAGATATTGCCGCTGGACTTCTTGTACACCGAGATATTGTACCACGTCGTGCCGCCGACGTTGTACTTGCGGATCGCCTGAACCGGTGTATCCTTGTCCATCGTGGTCTTTGCCGCGGAGGACAGGGAGTACGTGGTGCGCAGGCGCACGCCGTCCTTGTTGATGAGGAAGTAGGAATCGCTTTCCGCCACGGAGGTGCTGGTGATGCTGCCCGAGCCGGAGCTGTCCGTGGAGCTGCTGCCCGTCTTGCTGCGCAGCAGGTTCAGCGTCTTCCGGCCCGCAATGCCGTCCACGGTCAGGCCGTTGTCATCCTGGAACTTGCGCACAGCCGTCTTGGTGAGGCTGCCGAAGTTGCCGGTCAGGCTGCCGTAGTAGTAGCCCAGCGATTTGAGCATCGTCTGCAGCTCAAGCACCGCGGAACCGCTGCTGCCCTCGCGCAGGGAGGCCGTGCTGGACGAGCTGGAGCTGCCGCCCAGCGCCTTGGCGATCGCGTTGAGCGTCGTCGTGCCGGCAATGCCGTCCTGGGTGATGCCCTTCGCCTTCTGGAACTTCTTGACAGCAGCCTTGGTCAGAGAGCCGTAGTGGCCGCTGATGTCGCCGTAGTAATAGCCCAGCGCCGTCAGATCCTGCTGCAGCGCCGTCACCTTGTCGCCGGTGGAGCCGACCTTCAGTCCGGTCGTGCTGCTGCTGGTGGAGCCGCCCGCCGCGTCAATAGCGGCCTTGACCGCGCTGAGCGTCTTGCTGCCGGCCACGCCGTCCGCGTACAGGCCCTTGGCCTTCTGGAAATCCTTCACGGCGTCTTCGGTCTTATCGCCGAAGTTGCCGGTGATGCTGCCGTAGTAATAGCCCAGCTGCTTGAGATCGGTCTGCAGCTGCGTCACTGCGGAGCCCTGGCTGTTGAGCCTGAGGGTGGTGCCGCTGGCATAGCCGCCGGAGCTGCTGGTGCCGCCCTTGCGCTCAACCGCGGAGGCGATGGCGCTGAGCGTCTTGCTGCCGGCCACGCCGTCCGCCGTCAGGTTGTTCTTGGACTGGAAGTTCTTGACGGCCGCCTCGGTCTTGGAGCCGAAGTTGCCGGTGATCTCCGCCCAGTAATAGCCCAGCGTGGTCAGATCCTGCTGCAGATCGCGAACCTTGGTGCCGGTAGAACCCAGGCGCAGGCCGGAGCCGGAGGAGGAGGTGCTCGTCGAGCCGCCCTTGTCCGCATAAACTGCCTTCAGGCGCGCCAGGGTGTTCGGGCCTGCGACGCCGTCGGCCGTCAGGTCATATTCCTTCTGGAACTGCTTGATGGCCGCCTTGGTCTTTGTGCCGATGTTGCCGGTGATCTCTCCGGTGTAGTAGCCCAGCGCCTTGAGCATGGTCTGCACGCTCTTGACCGTCTCCTTGTCGCTGCTGCTCGCAGTGGATGTCGACGTCGTCATGCCGGCATCGGCCTGCGCACTCTTGCGCTCGGAAGCAGAGAACGTGCCCACCTTCCTGCTGGGCAGATTGCCGCCCGTGACGGAGAAGGTCTTCTTTGCCTGCTCGGTGCTCAGGATCTTGACATAGGTGTTCTTGCCGTCGTTCTGGCAGATCCAGCCGACGTCGATGTCACCGTCGCTGTTGCGGTAGTTCACCTTCACAAAGGTGCTGCCGCTGCTGGTCTTGGAGCTGGTCACGTACACGCACGCGCCCTTGACAATGTTGTCAATGACGGTTCCGCTTGAAGAAGCGCTCGCGCGCACGCGGACTCTGTCCTGCGTCTGGCCATAGACCTTGCTGTAGCTGGCGGCAAAAGCCGGCGTGGCAAAGACCGTGATCAGCACGCACAGAATCGCCAGCATAGCCATGCACTTGGTGATCCTGTTTTTCATGTTGTCTATCCCCTCTTTCGTGTCCGCCTTCCCGGCAGACGGCTTGACAGACGGATATACCCGCCCATCCATATCATCATGGAACAATTTTATTACAGAAATGTTAATTTGTCAACGGTAAAACCAGAGTTACTTTATGGATTCGTCATCCTTTTTCGTATTTTCTTCATATTCGTTGTGGCCTTCCGACAGTTTCAGCCGCTTTCTGGGCACAAAACCGGAGAAGACCGTGTCCCCGTCGCGGGATTCCACAGAGATCTTGCCGCCCAACCCGATCACCGTCTGGCTGACGATGTACAGTCCCATGCCCTGCCCCGTCGCCTTGGTGGTGAAGCCCGGCTCGAAGATTTTGGCGCGCGTCTTCTCGGGGATGGCCGGGCCGTTGTTGCGCACGGAGAAGAACCAGCTGCGCAGATCCTCGCCCAGCACCAGCTCTACCGTCGGCATTTCGCCCTCGGGATGCTCAGCCGCGCAGGCCGCGTCCAGCGCGTTGTCAATCAGGTTGGCCAGCACGCGGCAGATTTCCCAGGCGGGCATCAGCTGATCGTCCCACTTGGCGGCGATGGAGAGCTTGAGCTGCGCGCCGCGCTCCCCCGCCTCGACCACCTTCGCCTGAATCAGCGCGTTGACCGCCGGGCAGGAGGTGCGCAGCATGCTGCTCACGCGCTGCATGTCGCCGTAGATTTTGTCCATGTAGGCGATCGCCTCGCCCGGCTCGTCCATTTCAATCAGGCTGTAGACAACCTGCAGGTGGTTCATGAAGTCATGCCGCTGGGCGCGCATCTCGCGGTTGAGGTCCTCCAGCTGGCCATAGGCCTCCTCCAGCTCCTGCGTCTTGTGCACAAGCTGCAGGCTGGTCAGCGCCGAGCCGATGTCCGTCACCGCGCCCCAGCCCACGATGGTCACGCACAGGAGCGTCGTCATGCGGGCAAGCGCAGCCTCCACGCCGACGCTGAGCATCCTGTTGACCAAGACGATCATGGTCAGGCCCGCGACGATCTCCAGAACGTTGAAGATGATGGAAATCGCCGCCGCCTTCTTCACCTTGACATGGCCGGGCATATCGCCCTTTGCAGAAATCTTGAGCTTCATGAGTCCTCACTCCGGCCGCCTGAGCCGGTATCCAGAGATGTATATGCCGCGCCGAATGAAACCGGCATCGTTTTTCAATCCTTTTGCTCCGAGGCCGATGCCGGGCAGCACTACTAAATAACAAAATCCCATGCAGAGCCCCTCAAAAGCGCCGCACGGGATGGGAGATTACTCGTGGAGGGAAGCCGGGTAGACGCCGCCGTCGTGCAGGGCCTTCAGAGAAGCCTGAACGTTGGGCTTGTCCTCCTTGTAGGTGACGCCGAACCACTGCGCGTCCGTGGTGAGCACGGACACCTTCAGCTCGTTCGCCTTCATGAGGTCGTCCACCATGCGCGGCAGCAGCGCTTCCGCCTTGATCGCGTCCGGAGCCAGACCCTTGAGGAAGTCGTTGAAGTACGCCTCCAGCTTGGTGAAGAACCACGGGGTGAAGCCCCAGAAGTTCATGCTGGCCGGCGCCTCGGGATCAAGCAGCTTGCCCGGTTCGCCCTCGTCGATATCACGAATCTCGCCGTTCTCGCACAGCTTGATCTTGAGCGTCTCCACGACCTCGGTCAGATAGCCGTTTGCGTCAGACTTGCACACGCCGCGGGAGACGGTGCCGTTCTTGGAGACGGTATTCTTGAGCATGTAGCCCACCATGCAGGCCTCGCCTTCGGGCTTCATGGTCTGCAGCCGGTCATACGCTGCCTTGAATGCGGATACGCCATAGTAGTCGTCCGCGTTGAGCACGCAGAACGGCTGATGGATGACGTCCTTGGCCACGAGCACAGCGTGCACGGTGCCGAACGGCTTCACGCGCTCGGCCGGGATCTTGTAGAAAGACGGAACACTGGAAAAATCCTGGAAAGCATAATCAACCTTGACCTTCTTGGCAATGCGGTCGCCGCAGATGCTGGCGATCAGGTCCTGCATGCCCGGCTTGATGACGAACACAACGTGATCGAATCCGGCGCGGATCGCGTCATAGATGGAGTACTCCATCAGGATCTCGCCGTTCGGGCCGAGACCATCCACCTGCTTGTTGCCGCCGTAACGCGAGCCCATGCCCGCAGCCATGATCAGAAGCGTAGCGCCCATGTGAATATCCTCCTCCGTATGTAGAAGCTGTGGTTGTGCCTTCATTATACAGGATTTGGAATCGCGCTTCAAGGCAAATTTCCTTTTTTCACAAAAAGTTCGCCGCTCTTCACAGGCGTGCCGCTTTCGCGTATAATGGAGGCATCTTCAGCCCCAGAAGGAGGAAATTTCCATGAAGGTTCTTCTTGTCAACGGCAGCCCGCACGCACACGGCTGCACCTTCCGCGCACTTGCCGAAATCGAAAAAACGCTGTGCGAAGAGGGCATCGAGACCGAGATCTTCCAGCTCGGCGCAGACCCCATCCGCGGCTGCACCGGCTGCGGCGCCTGCTCCAAAGTGAAGCAGAACCGCTGTGTGCACGACGACGACGCGGTCAACCGCGTGCTTGAAAGGTGCGCGGACGCGGACGGCTTCGTCTTCGGCTCCCCGGTGCACTACGCCGGCGCCTGCGGCGAGATCATCTGCCTGATGGACAGGATGTTCTACGCCGGCTCCCGCCTGCTGCGCGGCAAGCCCGCCGCGGCCATCGTCAGCGCACGCCGCGCCGGCACGACCGCCGCCATCGACCAGCTCAACAAGTACTTCACCATCTCCGGCATGCCCATTGTGCCCAGCCAATACTGGCCGATGGTGCACGGCAGCATGCCTGAGGACGTGGAGAAGGACGAGGAAGGTCTGCAGATCATGCGCCAGCTTGCCCGCAACATGGCCTTCATGGTCAAAAGCTTCGCCCTCGCCCGCGAGCAGAGCATCCTGCCGCCCGCGCAGGAGAGCGAGAAGAAGCGGACGAACTTCATCCGCTGACGCTTTCTTCCAAGAACAATAGACGCCGGAGAACGGGTTTTTCTTCCCGCTCTCCGGCGATTTTTCTTTAGCAAACTTGAAAACAACACCTCTGCATAATATAATGTATGTATCCATTTTGGGCTTTGTTGTCAAATGAGAAAGGAGACTTCCAAGATGATACCATTACCCCCCCCCCAAAAAAAATCACCTCCAAAAGAAACTTCTTCATCTTCGTTTGAAGGTATTGATTCCCGCACTTTTGCTTATTCTTGCTGTCTGCTTCACTGCAAAGAGTACCTATTTCGCAACAGAATTCTATCTTGACGGCGACGCTTCCAGCGAACTGGTGCTCTCACATCATTTAGCTGAAACCGGACAGATTCTTTCCTCCGACTGGTATTACTCTACTGAGCTGCGCGTGCTCAATACTCAGCTTATCTATGCACCCCTCTTTCACATTTTTTCAGACTGGCATATGGTTCGTTTCACCGCAGCTCTGATCATGCAGGTCTTACTTGTGTTGTCCTTTGCTTACCTATGCAAACAATCCTCACTATCACTTGGTGCCTTCTTTCTGGGTGCAGCACTTCTCATTTCTCCGACCAGCATTGCTTATGGGCGAATTGTCCTGTACCATTGTTACTATATGCCGCACATCATCATCGGTTTTATGATCGTCGGATTGTATCTTTCTTCAATTCATAAGCACCAGCAGAGACAGCTTTTCTCTTATATTGTTCGTTTCTTTCTTCTCATCACTATCTCTTTCCTGAGCGGATTAGGCGGCATACGTCAGCTTGCCATTACGCACGCTCCATTGTGCCTGCTTCCCCTCTTTCTTTTCTTTCGTACCGAGTCAGACGCACCCGTCATATCGACAGTTTCAAAGAAACGCGTCTATCTGATTCCGGCTTTCTGTGCCGCCTTGTTCGCTTTTGTCGGTCTTGTTGTCAATATATCGTTTCTTGCGCAGCAATACACTTTCCGCAACAACACCGCCCTTACATTTGAGCTTATCGATTCAAATGGATTGAGCAATCTCTTCTATGCTATCCTGCACCTGTTCGGATTCCAAAAGGGTGCGTCTTTGTTAACAATAGCAGGAATTGCCTCTCTCGGAAGTGTTTGCATCGCAGTATACTGTATTTTCTTGAGCCTAAGACAATTATTATGCTCCTCAAATTCCGTTCAGGAATACTCTGCCAGCATCACCTCGCACTTTGGCATCAGCGTTTTCTTGATTCTTCTCGCTATTTTTATTATCGTTGGATCCGGTTTTGCTTTTTTCCATGCACTATACCTGATTCCTGCTACGGTATGGTTTATCCCTTTCCTCTGCGTTCAATATGACAAATCTCATTTCAGCATTTTGAGTTTCAAAACAGCCGATGCATTGCTGGTATGTGTACTCATCCTTTATATTCCTACCATTGGAACCAACATTCGTTTTTTCACACCGCATCCCGATTCTTACATTCTGCGTTATGAAGGTCTCCCCTATAGAGACAGCAACCTCGTTCCGCAGTTGGAAAAGTGCGTTCAGACACTGTCAGATTTAGGTTATTCTTTGGGCTATTCAACCCACTGGAATGCCAATACAATCACAGAAATGACTGATGGCCAAATCAAAATGATCGGCCTTGAATTACAAACCGGCGATACTTCAACCGATAGCAAAGATACGCTTCCATCTCTATCTTATCAAAAATGGCTGTCACTCAAATCCTATCTTGACACGAAACCTGAGAAGGTCTTCCTTCTGCTGTCTTCCGAAGAAAACGAATCCTATCTGGAAATACCGTTTGATGACAAGGGGCAAGTGATCTATGAAGACGACGGCAACTTCATCATCTACGGCTTTGATGAGCCCGCTGCACTTTATCGTATGATCGAATGGTAATGCATACAAATCTGCAAAATGCCGGAGAGCGGGGTTTTCTTCCCGCTCTCCGGCGATTTTTTAATTGATCACGGCTTCAACCACATGCTTGCAGGGTTTTTCGTCCGGCGCAATCACGTTGCCGTCGACGCGCTTGCCGTCCACGGTGAGCGTCAGGCTGCCCTTCTCGTCTCCGGCATGGTTCACGATGTGGATCGTGTACTCGCTGCCGCGGAACCTACGGGTGATGGTCAGGTCGTCAAGCTCCCCGGGCAGGCACGGGTCGATCCTCAGGCCGTCGTAGTCCGGCTTCACGCCGAGGATGCCCTGGCTCGCCGCGTAGAACGTCCAGGCCGCGGTGCCGGTCAGCCAGGAATTCTTCGCCTGGCCAAAGCGCGGCGCATACGGGCCGGCGACCATCTGGCTGTACACATACGGCTCGGTGTGGTGCAGCTTCTGATCGGTGATGTACGCCGGGCAGGTGCGGCGGTAGATGTCAAACGCGCGGCCGCCGTGGCCAAGCGTCGTCTCCGCCAGCACGATCCACGGATTGTTGTGGCAGAAGATACCGCCGTTCTCCTTGTATCCCGGCGGATAGGAGCTGATCTCGCCCAGCTCCAGATGGTACGTCGTATACGGCGGCGTAAGAATCGCCACGCCGTGCTCGCTGAGCAGATGCTCGCGCACGGAGTCGAGCGCCTGCTGCGCATAGCCCTCCTTCACGCCCACGCCGGCCATGACCAGGAAGCCCTGCGGCTCGATGTAGATCCGGCCCTCCTCGCATTCGCGGGAGCCGACCTTGTTGCCGAACGCGTCATAGGCGCGCAGGAACCATTCGCCGTCCCAGCCGTGCGCGAGCACCGCCTTCTCCATCGCTTCCTTATAAGAAGCGACCGTGTCGGCCTCCTCATCCCAGCCGTACAGGCGGCACAGGCGCTCGTAGTCCGGGCAGACGCCCACGAACATGCCCGCGATGAACAGCGACTCGGCCACGCCGGATTCGTAGTTCGCCGTCGTCTGGAAGCTCTCGCCCGGGGTATTGGAGAAGCAGTTGAGGTTCAGGCAGTCGTTCCAGTCCGCGCGGCCGATGAGCGGCAGACCGTGCGGGCCGAGATGATCGATCGTGTAGTGGAAGCTGCGGCGCAGGTGCTCCATCAGCGGCTGCGCGAGGCACTCGTCGTTGTCAAACGGAACGGACTCGGCCAGGATCGACTGATCGCCGGTCTCCTTGATGTACGCCGCCGCGCCGAAGATCAGCCAGAGCGGATCGTCGTTGAAGCCGGAGCCCACGTCGAAATTGCCGCGCTTGGTCAGCGGCTGATACTGATGATACGCGCTGCCGTCCGGGAACTGCGTGGCCGCAATGTCCAGGATGCGCTCGCGGGCACGGGCGGGAATCAGATGCACGAAGCCCAACAGATCCTGCGTGGAATCGCGGAAGCCCATGCCGCGGCCGATGCCGGACTCAAAATAGCTGGCCGAGCGGGACATGTTGAACGTGACCATGCACTGCGCCTGATTCCAGATGTTGATCATGCGGTCAAACCGTTCGTCGCCGCTGTGCACCTGCCAGGTGGAGAGCAGCCCATCCCAGTACGCTGCCAGGGCCGCAAACGCCGCGTTGAACTTTTTCTCGCTGTCGTACTTTTCCATCAGCGCATACGCCGGCTCCTTGTTGATCACGCCCGGAGCGGAGAACTTCTTCTCCTGCGCGTTCTCGCAGTAGCCCAGCAGGAACACGAAGCACACGCGCTCGCCCGGAGCCAGCCTGCCGTGCAGGCGGTGGCTGCCGATGGGCGCCCAGCCGCTGGCCACAGACTGGCGGCTCCTGTCCTCAAACACCGCCGCCGGATGATCAAAGCCGTTGTACGCGCCCAGGAACGCGTCGCGGTCCGTGTCAAAGCCGTCGATCGGCGCATTCACGCTGTACACCGCGTAGTGGTTGCGGCGCTCGCGGTACTCGGTCTTGTGATAGATGGCACTGCCCTCGATCTCGACCTCGCCGGTGGAGAAGTTGCGCTGGAAGTTGGTCGCGTCATCCTGCGCGTTCCACAGGCAGAACTCCACAAAGCTCGTCAGCGTGATTTCCTTATCATAGGAAGCGCGGTTCTCGATCTCCACCTTGGTCACCAGCGCGTTGTCCCCGCGCGGCACCATGCTCGTCTGCGCAACGGCCAGGCCGTTCTTCTCCGCGCTGATGCGCGTGTAGCCCAGGCCGTGGCGGCACTCGTAGAAATCCAGCGGCGTCTTCACCGGCATCCAGCCGGGCGTGAAAACCATGTCGCCGTCCTTGATGTAGAAGTACTGTCCGCCCGCGTCGGTGGGCACGTTGTTGTAGCGGTAGCGGGTGATGCGCAGCATGCGCGCATCCTTATAGAAGCTGTAGCCGCCGCTGGTGTTGGACATGAGGGTGAAGAACGCCTCGCTGCCCAGGTAATTGATCCACGGGGACGGCGTGTCCGGCCGGGTAATGACAAACTCCCGGGCCGCGTCGTCAAAATAGCCGTATTTCATCTCTCTGCTGCCTCCCATATGCCTGGATTGCCCAAACGCCTTCCTTGTCACTCCGAAAACGTTTTAGTAAATCAGCACAGTATTTTCTGTCTTGCTTACAATATATCTGGTTTTGCATGAAAAATCAAGGCTTTTTCTCATTTTCATTTCCGAAAGACCGAAATTGTTTTCGTTTACGCGCGCATACGACCGCTTTTCATTGTCCTGCCGTTGATCGCAGGTCCCATGTCTGTCCGCATCTGTTTCAAAATCGATCCTTTCGGGAATCCCATGCGGACATCCGTGAAGAATTCCTTGCTTTTGCTTTCGTTCTGTCGTATAATAAATTCTCTAAACCGATTTAGCAATAACGAAAGTGTGGTGCTTCCCGTGGCGGTCACAATCAAGGAATTGTCCGCAGCCTGTGGTCTTTCCGTCTCCACGGTCAGCAAGGCGCTCAACGATTATCCTGACGTCAGTCAGGAGACCCGCGAGTTCGTGCGCGCCACCGCCGCCCGGCTGGGCTACCGTCCCAGCGCCATCGCTCGCAGCCTCAAGCTCGGCCGCACGTTCAATCTCGGCGTGCTCTACGCCGACGACAGCGGCAGCGGCCTGGCACACAATTACTTCTCGCCGGTGCTGGAAGCCTTCAAGTCCGAAGCCGAGCGCCGCGGATACGACATCACCTTCATCACCCACCACATGGGCAGCAATCAGATGACCTATCTGGAGCACTGCCTGTACCGCAACGTGGACGGCGTGTGCATCGTCTGCTGTGATTTTCAGGATCCCGAGGTGCTCGAGCTGGTGTCCGGCCCGCTTCCGGTGGTGACCATCGACCACGTCTTCCACGATCACAGCTGCGTCGAATCCGACAACCGCGCCGGCATGGCGGAGCTCACACAATACATCCTCTCCAGGGGACACCGGCGCATCGCCTGCATCGAGGGCAGCGCCGCATCGGTTACCTCCGTCCGATCGACCAGCTTCCTGCGCACCATGCGTGAGGCCGGCATCGATGTGCCGGAGGAATACCTCGTGCAAAGCGTCTATCACAATCCCGCCGCTGCCCGTCAGGTCACCGAGCGTCTGCTCGCGCTTGACAGCCGTCCGACCTGCATCATCATGCCCGATGACTACGCGGCGCTGGGCGGCATGGAATCTATCCGCGCCGCAGGCCTGCGCATCCCGGAGGACATCTCCGTGGCCGGCTACGACGGCGTGCCGCTGCTGCAGATGTGCCGTCCCCGCCTGACCACCGTGCGTCAGGACACGGTCGCCATCGGCACAGCGGCAGCCCGCAAGCTCGCACACCTCATCGAGCAGCCGCGCATCACCTTCCAGGAGACAATCTCCATCCCCTGTCAGCTGATCCCGGGTGAGACTGTCGGGCTGCCGCCCGCGTGAGCGGCGCCCTATCATCGAAGCTTCTCCCGCTGCTGTGAGCAGGGTATCCGTCAAGACCACCGGCTGAACCGGCGGTTTTTTGCGCTAAGGCAGACAATCGATTTCCAAAACAAGTACACCATGCCGATGCCGGTCTCCCTGCCCAAGAGCGACCACTTGCGCACGGACTGCAGCACGGCGGATCTGGCGCTGCCGCTGACGGTGCTGACGCGGTTCATCTCCTTCGCGCCGAGTGAATACATGGGTGTTGCTTTGGGCGGCGTCAAGGAGTAAAATAGAGCTTGACAGGAGAAGGGGTTGGTGCAGGCTCCTTCTTTTCCCCCCGATGCCACAACACGACAGGAGGAACACCATGAGCTTCCGCAAGGATTTCATCTGGGGCGCGGCTACCGCGTCCTATCAAATCGAGGGCGCAGCCTACGAGGACGGCAAGGGCCTGTCCGTCTGGGATCGCTTCTCCCACGAGCCGGGCAAGGTGCTCGAGGGGCACACCGGCGACGTCGCCTGCGACCACTATCACCGCTTCAGGGAAGACGTGCAGCTGATGAAGGCGATGGGCGTCAAAAACTACCGCTTCTCCATCTCCTGGCCTCGCCTTCTCCCGCAGGGCGTGGGCGAGGTGAACGAGCAGGGCGTGGCGTTTTACGACGCGCTGATCGACGAGCTGCTCGCCGCCGGCATCCGCCCGATCGTCACGTTGTTCCACTGGGATTATCCCTCCGCCTTGCAGGCCAGAGGCAGCTGGGAAAACCCGGAAAGCCCCGCCTGGTTTCTGGAGTACGCGACGCTGTGCGCCAAGCGCTTCGGCGACCGTGTGAAGGACTTCATCACCTTCAATGAGCCGCAGTGTTTCATCGGCCTGGGCTACTGCACCGGCGTGCACGCGCCGGGCTATGTGCTCCCGCCGTCCGCCACGATCCCGATGAGCCACCACGTCCTGCTGGCACACGGCCTGACGGTCAGGATGCTGCGCGAAACCGTCCCCGGCGTGCGCGTGGGCTATGCCCCCTGTGCCGACCCACGCATCCCGGCCAGCAACCGCGCCGAGGACATCGAGGCCGCGCGCAAGGCATACTTCTCCGTGCCGAATGATGCGAAGGACTGGGCGTTCTCCGTCTCCTGGTGGAGCGATCCAGCGATCCTGGGCCGCTACCCGGAGGACGGCCTTGAGCACTTTGGCCAGTACCTGCCCGCCGGCTGGGAGAAGGACCTTGAGACGATCTGCCAGCCGCTTGACTTCTACTGCCAGAACATCTATACCGGCCGTCTGGTCAAGGCTGCGGACAACGCGCAGGGCTGGGAGCAGCTTCTCCAGCCGGTCGGCCATCCGAAGACGGCCATCCAGTGGCCCGTCACGCCGGACGCGCTCTACTGGGGCCCGAAGTTCCTCTACGAGCGCTACAAGGTTCCGTTCATGATCAGCGAGAACGGCATGTCCAGCCACGACGTGATTTCCCTGGACGGCAAGGTGCACGACCCGCAGCGCCAGGACTACATGCACCGCTATCTACGCGCCTACAAGCGCGCGGCGGAGGACGGCGTGGACGCCATCGGCTACCTCGCCTGGTCGCTGATGGACAACTACGAGTGGGCCAACGGCTACACCGACCGCTTCGGTCTGGTCTACGTCGATTACGGCACGCAGGAGCGCATCGTCAAGGACAGCTTCCATTGGTACAAGACCGTCATGGAGAGCAACGGAGAGAATCTGTAAACTTCCTTTCGCCTCAATTGCATAAACCGCGCGAACCGAAGAAGGGGGCTGGGGACCGGAGCCTGCCGCCGCCTGTGGAGGAAGCAGGCAGGCGGAGCGTCGGGAATCGCAAGGAGCGGCAAGAGGCCGCGACTATGCGAGTTCCCCGGATCGAAGTCCCCAGGCGGGTCTTAGGGCGGCAGCCCTAACGTCCCCCTATGCGCAGCATGAAACAAGAATCGCAGCGGAGCCGCAGGCGACAATTGCGATTCCGTGAGCTCTGATTCAATCCAAACGAAGGGCTTCCCGAAAGACCGGGAAGCTCCTTTTGGTTTTCATGGACTCATCCGTTCACCGGCTCCTCCTGCGGCAGCTCATCCACGAGCGTGCAGCGGTCCAGCGCCAGGCCATGCACCTGGCCGTCGTCCAGGCCGATGTACACCGTCAGCCAGAGCCCATCCTCCACCTGCGCGCAGGCCGTCCGGCACATGCCCCAGTTGGTAGCAGACTCCTCGCTCTGCAGGTGCCAGGTCAGGTTTTCCAGACCGACAATCCGTTCCGCCTCCTCGATGGCGGCAAGCACAGTCTCGTGGGAAATGCTTGTCGCCGGCTCGCTCTGCTCCAGTTCCCATTCCCGGTTGTCCATCGTGCTCGCGCTGATCAGCTCGCCGGTTTCCCGGTCAAACGTCGTGCCCGCAAAGGCCTCGATGCCCGCCGCATTGCGATAGGAGAAGAATGTGCCCACACTATCCCGCGCGTCGCCCGACCAGGCTCTGCTGCCATTGGCATCAACGAGCATGGGCACATAGCCGCCGTCGTAGCTGATGCTTTCCAGCTTCATGGACAGCGGGCAGTCCAGACGGGTATACAGGATGTCGCGCGATTCCTTTTCCAGCGCGGTCAGGTCAAGCTCCCCCGTCATGTCATGCACGCCGCTTTGTACCAGCATCGCGCACAGCTCCTCATCCGAGATCGCGCGGTACGGGCGCAGCGTGAAGTCCTCCATGCCGCAGTAGTAGCGGCTGTCCAGCTTCGGCTGAATCGCCTGCGGCATGTTCAGTTTCGTCACATTCAGCAGCCCGCGCTCGATCAGATCCGCCAGCTGCTGATAACGTTCGCGCTCCTCATCCGTCAGGAAGCGGCTGCATTCCAGTCCGCCGCCGCGCGCGCAGTTGCGGTAGTTCAGCGCGTCCGGATCAAACGTCATGCCCAGCCGGTCAAACGCGTCGATGAGGGCAAGCAGCTGTTCGTCCGTCATGCAGGGGCCCGGCAGCAGCACAAACGCCTGCTCGCCGCCGTAGTTTTCGGCATCGATCGTGTACACGCCGACAACCACATCCTCCATCTTGTCAAGGACGCTCTCACCGGTGTAGGCGATCTCGCCCGCCTGCACCTTGGCAAGCAGCGCTTTGGCGCGGGCCGCCTCGCCGGCCGTCAGCCGCGGACGCTGCTCCACATCGTAGTAGCAGCCGTCCTCGTCGCGTTCGCACTCCACCCAGGCCTGCGCGTTCTCCCATGACGGATTCCAGTCGCCGTAGCCGGCGTACATGGTTTCATCCGGCAGATAGGAGACCTGCTCCTTCGCTGGGCTCATCCCGTCCAGCGTCACCATCGGCGCATCCTCCACCGTTCCCTCCGTCACGCCCAGCGCGCAGGCGGGCAGCAGCAGGCAAAGCGCCAGCACCATCCATCTGGTCATCTTTTTCATAGGGTCCACTCCTTTTCTCAATCTGTTCGGGAACGGGCACGTCCCGCTCTCTGGTCCCTATTGTACCGGCTATCCCGTTTCAAAGTCCTCATGAAGTTGTATCAAACCTGTAACATACGGTCGTGCCTTGCCCAGGCGCGGAATCGATCCTCAATGTCCCGCCGTGAAGCTCGGCGATCTTCCGGCACAGCGTCAGCCCCAGGCCCGCGCCGCCGGCCGCGCGCGTGCGCGACTTGTCCGCCTTGTAAAACGGCTCAAACGCACGCGCGAGCTGCTCCTTCGTCATGCCGCAGCCGTGATCGGTTACGGTGAAGCCGTCCGGGCGCAGCGTCACCCGCACGGGCACGTCGCCGCCGGCGCGCTGCGCATTGACCACCAGGTTGCGCAGCAGCTGGATGGTCAGCTCACGCTCGCCCAGGAACACCGCGTCCTCGCCGTCAAGCGCCACGCCCTCAAATGCGGAGAGCGCCTCGCGCGCCATCTCCATCGAGGAAAAGCGCGTGAACGCCGGCGCGTCGTGCTCAAGCCGCGTCAGCTGCAGAAGCCGCGCGTCCATGTTGGACAGCCGCTGCGCCTCCCGCGCCATGGAGGCCAGCAGCGAGGCGCGCTGCTCCTTGGGCAGGCTGGCGCGCTCGAGCAGCCTCACGCCGCCCAGAATCGCCGTCAGCGGCGTGCGCATCTCGTGCGCCAGCGCGTCGATGAGCTCCTGCCGCTGCTGCGCCAGCAGGCGGTACGGCCTGGCCAGCCAGCCGGACACCACCACGGACAGCACGCTGCTGAGCAGCACGCCTGCCAGGCTGAGCATACCCGCCCAGAGTGCTAGCTCCCGCCGCAGCGCGTACAGCTGCGAGACGTCCGAGCTCAGCAGCAGCGTCAGGTCGCCCGTCAGCCGGTGGGCAATGTACAGCGTCCGGGTCGCGTGGCTAAGCAGCGTGGCACGGCCCGCCGTCTGCAAAAGCTGCTCCAGACCGTCGTCATACGCCACTTGCGCGCCCGCCATCACGCTGCCGCGATAGACCAGCGCCACGCCGAGCGAATCCGACCCGTAGCGCCGCTGCGCCCCGGAGGCGACGGCGTAGAGCGTGTCCATCCCTCCGTCCCCGATTTCCATCGCCACCGCACGGGCAATGGCCGTCTCCTCGGACAGCGCGCGTTCGCGCTCCCGCGCCATCGTCAGGTCAAAGCAGCGCGACACGATCATGAACGCACCCAGCGGAAACAGCAGCAGCGCCAGCGCGATCATCGCTGCGGCGATTCTCGTCCTCATCCGTTTTCCCCCCTGCCGCCGCAGAACCGGTAGCCGTATTTGTACACCGTCTCAATATACCCCGCGCCGATCTTGCTGCGCAGCCGCTGCACATGCACGTCCACCGTGCGCGTTTCGCCCGCGTAGTCATAGCCCCACACGCCGCACAGCAGCTCCTCGCGGCTCATGGCCACGTTGCGCCGCCGGGCCAGCATCGCTAGCAGGTCGAATTCCAGCGCCGTCAGCGGCACGTCTTCCCCATGAAGACATACGCGCCGCGCGGAAAAGTCGATACGCAGCGGCCCGCTCTCAAGCGTCTGCTCCTCGCGCCGTGTTCGCCGCAGGATGTTCTCCACGCGCGCCAGCAGTTCCGCCGGCTCAAACGGCTTGAGGATGTAGTCCTGCGCGCCCATCGAAAGCCCCCGCACGCGGTCCGGCACGGCAGTCTTCGCCGTCAAAAACAGCACCGGCACCTCCATGTCAATCAGCGCTTTGCCCAGCGAAAAGCCGTCCTCGCCCGGCAGCATCACGTCCAGCAGCGCGAGGTCCGGCGCCTTGTGCGCGATCATCGCGCGCGCCGTCGCGGCATCCTCCGCCTCGCGCACGGCATGGCCCACCAGCGTCAGGTGCATATTAAGGATTTGGCGGATGGACGCCTCGTCCTCCACGATCAGGATATCGGCCAAACCTATCCCCTCCCATTCCCAATCAGTATACCATATTGCGCCCGAGTACCCTGTAACAAAGTTGTAAAAACGCGGTATTTATGCTATACTGTCGTCACTGCGAAATAAGGAGGCTTTCCCCATCATGAAGAAAATGCTGCTTTCCGTCATCGCGCTGATGACGATGCTCTCTCTGGTCTGCGGCGCCGCTGCGGACGAAAAAGTGAACGTGTTCGCCCTCAAGGGCCCGACCGGCATCGGCATGGTCGGCGTGATGGAAGACCACGCCGACGCATACAGCTTTACCCTCGCCGGCGCGGCGGACGAGATTGTCGCCGCCATCGCCAGCGGCAGCGCGGACATCGCCGCCTGCCCGACCAACCTCGCCGCCGTGCTCAATAAGAAGACCAGCGGCAATGTGCAGCTGCTGGCGCTCAACACGCTGGGCGTGCTGCACGTCGTCTCCAGCGACGAGACGATCACCTCCTTTGCCGACCTCGCGGGCCGCAAGGTGTACGCCACCGGCCAGGCGAGCGTGCCGGAGTATGTGATCAACTACATCCTCGAGGCAAACGGCCTGACGGATCAGGTTGAGATCGAGTACGTCGCCGAGCACAGCGAGCTGGCCACCCTGCTGGCCGCCGGCAAGGCCGAGATCGGCATCCTGCCCGAGCCGCACGTCACCTCCGCGCTGATGCAGAACGACAGCCTGAAGGCCGTCATCGACGTGACCGCCGCCTTCAAGGATGCCGCCACCAAGGCCGGCAATCCCGACATGGAGCTCTCCATGGGCTGCGTGATCGTCCGCCGCGACTTCGCCGAGGCCAATCCGGAGAAGGTCGCCGCGTTCCTTGACGCGTACAGCGCCTCCGTTGAGCTGGTGAACAGCGACGCGGAGACCGCCAGCCAGCTGGTGGAGAAGCACGGCGTGATGCCCAAGGCCGCCGTCGCCAAGCGCGCGATCCCGAACTGCCACATCGTGTTCGTCGAGGGCGAGGCCGTCCGCGCGCAGATTGAGCCGCTGTATCAGGTGCTCCTGGCCGCCAATCCCGCGTCCATCGGCGGCGCGCTGCCGGACGATGCCTTCTACTACGTCCGCTGATGAAACAGACGCCTTTTCGCCCGTCTCGGGCGGCGAATCATCACCCGCGCGCAAAAGCCCTGCTTTCGCGCGCGGGCGTTTTGCTCTTTTACCTCGTGCTGTGGGGCGTGCTCGCGCGCATCGTGCATCAGCCGCTGCTGCTGCCCACGCCGGGCGAGGTCCTTGAAAAACTCTTTGCCCTGCTGCCCTCCGCGGCGTTCTATCAGTCGCTCGGCGCCACGCTCCTGCGCACGCTGCAGGCATACGCGCTGGGCATCGCCGCGGCCGTGCTGCTCGCCGCGCTGTGCGTGCGCTTTCGCGCCTGCGACGTGCTGCTCTCCCCGCTGCTCTCCGCCGTGCGCGCCACGCCGGTCACGTCGTTCATCGTGCTGGCGCTGGTGTGGCTCTCCAGCCCGCGCGTGCCGGTGCTCACCGGCTTTTTGATGACGCTGCCGGTCGTCTATTCGGCGCTTGTGCAGGCCATCCGGGCCATCGACCCCAAGCTGCTGGAGATGGCGCGGATGTACCGCCTGGGCCGCCGCAGGACGCTCATGCATGTGATCGTCCCGTCGGTTCTCCCGGCGTTTGCACAGAGCTGTCTGGCCGCCATTGGCCTGTGCTGGAAGGCCGTCGTCGCGGCAGAGGTCATCGGCGTGCCCAAGCGCGCCGTCGGCAGCCGGATTTACGAGGCCAAGATCTATCTGGAAACGGACAGCCTGCTCGCCTGGACGCTGACCATCATCCTGCTGAGCGTGCTGCTGGAAGCGCTTCTGCGCCGACTGGCTGCCCGGGTCACGGAGGTGCGCCATGTGTGAGATTCGCCTGAAGCACCTGAGCATGGCGTTCGGGGACAAGCCCATCTTTTCCGACCTGAGCCTGACCTTCTCCGCCCCCGGCCGGTACGCGATTCTCGGCCCTTCCGGCCGGGGCAAGACGACGCTGCTGCGCCTGATGGCTGGGCTGGAGCAGCCTCTCAGCGGCGAGGTGCTCCTGCCCAGGGACGCGCGCATCGCCTTCTGCTTTCAGGAGGACCGGCTGCTGCCGTTCAAGACGGTCCGCGAGAATATCTCGCTCGTCTGCGGCTCCGATCAGATCGCGCAGGACTGGCTTAAGCGCGTCGGCCTTGGCGCAGAGGGCGACAGCTATCCTGCATCCCTCTCCGGCGGCATGCAGCGCCGCGCCGCGCTGGCCCGCGCGCTCGCCTTTGGCGGGGACATCCTGCTGATGGACGAGCCCTTCCGCGCGCTGGACGAGGGCACGCATGCGCAGATGCATGCGCTCGTGTGCGAGGCCGCGAAGGACAAGCTGCTCATCCTGGTCACGCACGACGAAAGCGACGCGCACGGCATGACCGTCGTGCGGATCTGACACATATTCACAACGAGGTGATTCCCATGCCCATCAAGATTCCCGAGTCCCTGCCCGCCCGCGCGACGCTGGAGAGCGAAAACATCTTCACCATCACCGAGCACCGCGCCGTCACGCAGGACATCCGTCCGCTGCGCATTCTGCTGCTCAACCTCATGCCCACCAAGGTCGTCACCGAGACGCAGCTGGCGCGCCTGCTGGGCAACTCCCCGCTGCAGATCGAGCTGGAGCTCATCATGACCACCAGCCGCGAAAGCCGCAACACCTCGCGCGAGCACATGCTCTCCTTCTACAAGACGTTTGACGACGTGCGAAGCCAGCACTTTGACGGCATGATCATCACCGGCGCGCCGGTGGAGCAGATGGAGTTTGAGCAGGTGGATTACTGGGACGAGCTGTGCGCCATCATGGAGTGGTCCAAGACCCACGTCACCAGCACGTTCCACATCTGCTGGGGCGCGCAGGCCGGGCTGTATTACCACTTCGGGATCAGGAAGATTCCGCTGGAAAAGAAGCTGTTCGGCGTGTTCGAGCACACAGTGGAGCGCCGCAGCTCCATGCTGCTGCGCGGCTTTGACGACCGCTTCTTCGTCCCGCACTCCCGCCATACGACGATTGCGCGCGCCGACGTGGAGGCCGTGCCGCAGCTCAAGATCCTGGCTTCCTCTCCCGAGGCGGGCATCTACGCTATCGCCACGGACAAGGGCCGCCAGATCTTCATCACCGGCCACAGCGAGTACGACGCGGAGACGCTGCGCCTGGAATACGAGCGCGACAAAAAGGCCGGCCTGCCCATCGACGTGCCGAAAAACTACTTCCCAAGCGACGACGACACAAAGCCTCCGCGCGTTACCTGGCGCAGCCACGCCAACCTCATCTATGCCAATTGGCTCAACTACTACGTCTATCAGCGCACACCGTACATCATCGACGACATCGCACACGAAAAGTTCACGCTGGACTGAGAAAAGACAAAACGGACGAGCGATCGTCCGTTTTTATACTGGATGAAAATTCTTATACTCTTTTCTGATAGAAACGAGCAATAAACGCGAAGCGAAGAAGGGAGTCT
>CAMFCQ010000002.1 GCA_945948915.1 uncultured Clostridia bacterium
ATCTCTCGTGTCTAATTCCTGTGTCCCCCGTGTCCAATTTTTGTTGACTAGTGCATACAGCCCCAGGTCCAGGACCACAGTCCTGGTCGTTTCAAGGGGGTATGGGAGTCCAGAGGGATGTAGGGGGGAAATCGAAATCCCCCCTCATCCCTCTGGGCCCAGCGCAGCGCGCTTCCCCTGAAGACGGCTGTCTTCATATTTCTTAATGAACATTAGCATCCTTCTTCAAGATAGAGAGGTGTTTCTCGTGCGCATCTTCGCCATACCCGCCGCTCTCCTGCTCGCCTGCTGCATATACCTGCCGCTGCCCCGCGCGCGGGAGGGGCTTGACGCCGCGCTTGTCCGCCTGCATAGGCTGTTTCTTCGCGCGTTCACCCGCAAGGACGGGCGCACCGACGATACGCTTGCGCTCGTCACCTGCCTGCTCGTGCTGTGCGGCGTGCTGGTGCCGCTCGCCTCGCTGCATTTCCTTGCCGCTGCGGCGCTGATGGCGCCCGCATTCACCGGTCTGTCCGCGCTGTCCTCCGGCGCAAGGGTCAAGGACGAGCTGGATTCCGGCAAATATGCCCGCGACATCCCGGCGTACGAGACGCTCGTGCGCGAGACCTGCCGGTCGCTTGCCCCCGCGTTTGTCAGCGGGATGGCCGCGCCGATGCTCCTGTGCGCCGCCGGCATGCCGCTGCATCTGGGGCCGGCACTGGGTTTGGGCTATACCCTGCTGTGCGCGCTTGCTTCGCAGCTGCCCGCTGCCGCGTGCGCCGCGCAGGCCGTTCAGCGCTTCGCGGAGCGCATCTTCTGCGCGTTCATGCTGCTGTGCTCCGGCGCCGTCGGCCGCAATCCCCTGCGCACCGGGGGCTGCGGCGCGCAGGAGCGCCTGCTCAGCATCCTCGGCATTGCGGGCGACGGCAGCGACACCCACGCGCCCATGGCCGGCGATATCCCGCAGGGCATCTTCCTATGCGGCTTTTCCGCCTTCATCCTGTGCCTGACGCTCTGCGCGGTGGGCTTTGTGCTCTGCCGGTGACCTGTTTACGCAAACTCGCCGCAATCCCATAGAAAAAGGCTCCCGCGCGGAGCCTTTCTGTATGGTTCGCTTATCCTGTTTTCAAATCAGAACAGGTTTACAGCCCCATCAGCTGCGCGATCACGCCCTCGGCCCAGCTGTCAAAGCCGTCCGGGTTGTGGTCGTAGAGCACGCCGGTCATGTCGGTCGCATTCACCGTCAGTGCCGCGATGCTCTCGCCCAGCGCGCCGCCCACCGGCGTGACCAGGCTTGTTTCGCCCAGCAGCTTGATGACAAAGGACGCCGCCGCCTCGCTGCGCGCGCTGTCCTGCCAGCAGGCGCGGGTGACCGCCACGCCGAAGGCGGGCGTGCCCACGACCTCGGTGCGCGCCTGGCCGTCCTTGGCCGGCATGCTGATAACGACCACGCTGTCAAGCCGCGTCTCGTCCACCATCTGCGCCAGGCTGTCCGCGTCAAAGCGCATGGCGGCCTCGCCGGAAAGGAACCGGCTCTCCGCGTCCGCGTCCGTCATGTTCCACGGATCGCTGCCGAACGCGCCGACCTGCACCAGCGTCGTGAGCACGTCCAGCGCGCCGCTCAGCGATTCCTGCTGGCCGTACTGCTCCGCCGGCGCGCCCGCAAGCGCCGCGCAATCGAGCACAATCTCGTTCCACTCGCACAGCGCGTTGGCGATAGGCTGCACGCCGTTTTGGGCGAGCACCGCGCAGGCCGCCAGCAGCTGCTCAAACGTCTGCGGTACGGTCAGGTTGTAGCGCGCAAGCACGTCGGTGTTCACATACAGTGCCTCCCAGTACAGGCGCACCGGGGCGAGCAGCAGGCTGCCGTCCGCCTCCTTCATCGCGCTGAACTTTCTGGCGCCGCAGTCCGAGGAGGACGCCAGCTCGCCCGCAGTCAGCAGCTCCTGCACGCTCAGCCCGGAGCCGACCGGCAGCACGACCACGTCCACCGCGCCGTCCTGCAGCATGCGCTTCAGGTTGTCCATCCACATCTCATCCATCACGCCGGAGTAATCCTCCACGACGTTGCCCGTCTCCTGCTCCCAGGCCGTGATCATGTCCATATAGCCCTGCGCGGCAAAGTCCACGTCCGCGAACGGCGTGAACGCGCGCAGCGTCACGCCCGATGCCTGCGCGCCAAAGGCCGCGCACAGCAGCACACACAGGGAAATGATCGCAGCAATCCATTTGCGCATTTTGAAATCCTCCTCACCGAATTGAAAGGTCACAGGCCAAGGTTGATGGCCTTCTGCAGGGTTTTTCTCGCCAGCGGCGCCGCCACGCCGCCGCCCGAGCCGCCGTTCTCCACCAGCACGCCAATGGCGTACGGGGCGTTGTCGTTGGTGATGTAGCCCACAAACCAGGCGTGTGCCTTCACGCTCTTGTCGTTGCTCGCCTCCGCAGAGCCGGTCTTGCCCGCGACGACGTAGCCGTTGCCAAGCGCTGCGCGCGTGCCCGTGCCGGACTTGACCACGCGGATCATTTCCTTTTCAAGCCGCGCGGCCACCGCCTCGTCAAGCACCCGTTTGCCCTCAAAGCTGCCGGGCAGCTCGCGTGTGCCGCCCTGCGCCGTGGTGATGCGCGCAAGCAGATGCGGCTCCGGCATCACGCCGCCGTTGGCAATCGCCGCGGCAATGAGCGTCATGTGCATCGGCGTGGCCAGCACGCGGCCCTGGCCGATGGAGGACCAGGCCAGATCCTCGGGGCTCAGGTCGTCGATGGGGTAACTCGAGTTGTAGACGATCATGTCGCCGAACATGAAGTTCTCGTTGAAGCCCAGGCGCTCCGCCGTCTCGCCCAGCATCTCATAGCCCAGCTCCTGGGACAGCGCCGCAAATGTCGTATTGCAGGAGTTCATAAATGCGTCCGAGAGCGTCTGCACGCCGTGCGCGCTTGATTCCGTCACGGAATAGCTGCCCACCGGGTAATAGCCCGTGCAGTCAAAGGCGAAGTCCTGAAGATCCGGCAGGTTCTCAAGCGCCGAGGCCAGCGTCACGATCTTGAACGTGGAGCCCGGCGGATACAGGCCCTGCGTCGCGCGGTTGATGAGCGCGCCCGCCGCCTCGTCAAGAAGCGCCGCGTCCAGATCAAGCGGATCAAACTGCGGCATGGAGACCATGGCGAGCACGTCGCCGGTCTTGTAGTTCATCACGACGACCGCGCCGCGCATCCCCTCCGGGAACTGCTCGGTGATATAGCGTGAGAGCCGCTCGGAGATGGTCAGCGTCAGATCGTCGCCGCGCTGGGGCGTGCCGGTCAATGCGTCGGAAATGCGCTCAAACACGCTCGACCTGAAGCCCAGCATGTACTGCGCGTGGAACGTGTCCACGCCCGTGGAGACCTTGCCGCCGCTGTCGCCCACCACCTGAGAGACCGCCATGCGCGTGCTCCTTGACGAATTGTACCGTCTTTCACCCGTCTCGCCGGTATAGGCCAGCACCGTGCCGTCCCGATCGGTGACCGTGCCCATGATGACGCTCTGCTTCTGGCTGGAGATGCGCGGGTTGTGCGGATTGGCCACCCAGCGCCCGCCGTAGAAATACACCGAATAACAGAAATAGGCGATCATCAGCCCAAAGAGCGAGAGCATCAGCAGTACCAGCATGTGGATGCGGCGTTTGATGATTTTAATAGAATCACTTCCTTTTCGGGGGCTCTGCCCCCGAACCCCGGGCAGGGACATCGCCCCTGCACCCCATGTTCGCTTCGCGCCTGCTTTAAGAAGCCCTGCATGTCTTCCCCTCTGGGGAAGGTGCCCGAAGGGCGGATGAGGTCCACGGCTGCCGTTACCCCTTGATCGACAGCACGTCCTCCTCCAGATCCTCCTGTGCGCGGGCGGCGATGCCGTGCAGAATGCCGACCATCGACAGACACGAGAGCAGGGAGGAGCCGCCGTAGCTGAGGAAGGGCATCGTCACGCCCGTCAGCGGCAGCATCTTGATCACGCCGCCCACAATCATGAACGTCTGGATCGCCAGCATGGTCAGCACGCCGCAGCCCAGCAGCATGTCAAAGGAGCGCCGGGAGCGGTTGATGATCGTCACGCCGCGCAGGGTCAGCAGCACATACACCGCCAGCAGCAGCACGCCGAACACCAGACCCAGCTGCTCGCAGATCACGGCGAAGATAAAGTCGTTGTAATAGGCGGGGATCTTCTCCGGCGTTCCCTGTCCCAGACCCACGCCGAACAGCCCGCCCGAGCCGATGGCCAGCAGCGCCTGTATGATCTGATAGCCTTTGTCCAGCGGATCGCTCCACGGGTTGCGCCACATCGCCACGCGCACCTTCACATGCGCGAACATCTTGTAGCCCAGCACCGCAGCGCCCACACCGCCGCCCAGGCCCACGATGGTCAGCGGCACGTTGCCGCAGGCGACGTAGAACATGGCCAGCGTCGTGGCGTAGTAGATCAGCGCCGTACCCAGGTCGCGCTGGAGCATGAGCAGCAGCAGGCACGCGCCGGCAAAGAGGATCGCCGGCATCATCTGCAACACCGTCCTGTGCGCGCTGAAGTAGTACGCCATCGCCAGCACCAGCGAAAGCTTGACCAGCTCGCTGGGCTGGAAGGAGCCCAGCAGCGGCAGGGATACCCAGTTCTTCGCGCCGCCCGACCACTCGCCGAAGGCCAGCGGCAGGATCAGCGCCGCGACGCCCAGCACCATCGCCAGCAGCGTCAGCCACTTAAAGCGCTTCTTGCGGGAGACCAGCACGCTGATCACGATCATCGCCGCCAGGCCCAGCACATAGTACGACGCCTGCTTCACCCCGCGCGCGGGCGAGACCGTGTAGAGCACCACGACGCCCACACCGCACAGGAAGTTGGTCAGCGCCATGATCAGCGGATCGATGGGCAGCACGCGCGGCAGCGCCAGCGACGTGAGCAGGCCGAGCGGCGCCATCAGCACGATCAATGAAAGCGCCTGCGTGTCAATTGTACCCTCGCTTCTTACTGCGGCTAGCAGCAGCCCGCCCGTGACAAACACCGCCGTCAGCAGCGCAATGAGCACAACCTTCGTGTCCACGCCCCGGCTCACGGCGCGCCTGCGGTCGCGCATAGCCGCATCCCTGCGCAGCCGCTCGCGGCGCATGCGTCCCGGCTCGCGCGATTTGTCCTTCTTCGCGCGCTGCGCCTGCTGCGGCGTCGCCATCACGGCACGCCGGGCGGGGGCCTTCTTTGCCGCAGGCCTTTGGGGCGCCGCCTTGGACGCGGCCGTGCCTTTCGTTTTCTGTGCCGCTTTCTGTTCATCCGCCGGCTTCTTTGCCGTCAGCTTATCCGAAATCAGCCTTTGGCTGAGCTTTTCTTCCGCCTGACTGCCTTGCGTCTTCTTTTTATATCTGGCGTTCACCGCACCGTCGGAGGACCGCTTGGGCCTCGCCGTGTATGTTGCACCCTTCAAGGCCACCTGTCACCTCCGGATTCGCTTTCCGCCCGCTCTCTTCCCGTCCTGATCCGCAGCTTCCCTTGCCGCGCCTTCCTGCCGCGCCGCCTGCTTCTTTTGCAGCTTCTTCTCCCGGCGAGCCTCGCCGCGGCCCGGCGCGCCCACGCCGTCGCCCCGGCCCTGTCTGGCCTGTCCGCGCCGCGCGCTGGTCACATACGGGCCGTCGCTCAGCGTGCGCAGCTGCCGGCTCGTGTACAGCGAGAGCGCCAGCTTGGCCTCGCCCACGCACAGCACCGCGCCGTGACGCAGCACCGCCTCGTCGCCCGGCTCCACCGGCACGTCGTCCACCACAAAGCCGTCCCTGTGCAGCGCCACCATGTGCAGGCCGTCGCTTTCCATCCAGAAGAACGCCGAGCGCATGTGCACCTTCCTCGCGGGGATGCACACGTCGCAGCTATGGCTGGCGCCCATCGTGCCCTCGTACGGCACGCGGATCTCCTCGCCCGGGCTCAGCCGCCTGCCGCCGCCAAGCACCCTGAGCACCCCCACGGCGCCTGCCTGCGGCAGATCCCTGCGAACCCGTCGCCACAGCGCCCGGTCCGCTGCGTATTTGCGCAGCGACAGCAGCACGATGAGCAGGATCACCGCCGCGCTGACATAACCAAAGAGCAGCGAAAGCACCTGAACCCACGCCTGCGTCATCGTCCGCACCTCCATGTTCTTCTCCCCGCGCGGACGAACGCGCCCTGCGGCATGCCGGATGCGACGAACGCCCGGCCGGTTTCCGCATATTATACCATACAAACGAACCGTGCGGGTCTTTTTATCCCGTTTCAGGCGGATTTTTCCAAATCCCTGTGCGGTTCTTGCCAAAATCTCCGCCCATGTGTATAATGTATGAGTTAGAATATCGTTTCTGTCCCATGATATGGGGGAAATAAGGAGGACACGCATGGCAGAAGAAAGAATGCTCATCACCGGTGGGCAGCGGCTGGAGGGCGCCGTCCGCGTCAGCGGCGGCAAGAATACCGCCGTGGCGATCATTCCGGCCGCCATCCTGAGCCAGACGCCCTGCGTGATTGAGAACCTGCCGAGCATCGAGGACGTGCACGTCTCCGTGGAGACGCTGCAGCATCTGGGCGCGAAGGTGCTGTGGGATCCCAGGGAGGGCATCATGCAGGTGGACGCCAGTACCATCAACCGCACGGACGTGCCGCTGGAGCTGTGCCGCCGCATGCGCGCTTCCTCCTATTATATCGGCGCGCTGCTGGCGCGCTTTGGCGAGGCCTCCGTGCCGCTGCCCGGCGGCTGCAACATCGGCCGCCGCCCCATCGATCAGCACATCAAGGGCATGCGCATGCTGGGCGCCGAGGTGGAGATCGTCGGCGGCACCGTCATGGCCCGCGCCAGGGACGGCCTCATCGGCGGCGACGTGTTCATGGACATGGTCACTGTCGGCGGCACGATCAACGTGATGCTCGCCGCCGCATGCGCGCAGGGCATCACCACCATCTACAACGCCGCCAAGGAGCCGCACATCGTCGATACCGCGAACTTCCTCAACTCCATGGGCTGCAAGGTCAAGGGCGCGGGCACGGATGTCATCCGCGTGCGCGGCGTAAGCCACCTCAGCTCCCGCCGGCCCTATGCCGTGATCCCGGATCAGATTGAGACCGGCACGCTGATGATCGCCGCCGCCGCGACGCACGGCGATGTGACCATCAGCGGCTGCATCCCCACGCATATGGAGGCGCTGACCGCCAAGCTGCTGGAGATGGGCGCGCGCGTGGACGAGCGCGACGATGCCATCCGCGTACGCTCCATGGGCGCGCACCGCGGCGTGACGTTCAAGACGCAGGTCTATCCCGGCTTCCCGACCGATCTGCAGCAGCCCATGAGCGCGCTGCTGTGCACGGCCACCGGCACTTCCACAGTCGTGGAGAATATCTTCGAGTCCCGCTTCCGTCACCTGATGGAGATGGAGCGCATGGGCGCGCGCGTGCGCCTGTTTGAGCAGACCGCCGTCATCGAGGGCGTGCCGCAGCTGCACGGCGCGGCGGTGGAGGCGAGCGATCTGCGCGCGGGCGCGGCGCTGGTCATCGCTGGCCTGATGGCGCAGGGCACCACCGAGATCAGCAACACGCACTATATCGACCGCGGCTACGAGCATCTGGAGGATAAGCTGCAGGGCCTCGGCGCGAGAATTTCCCGCGTGACCTACTAATAAATCCGCAGGATCCTCACAAAATTTTAAGGCGGTTTTTACCGCCTTTTCTTGATATTTCTTTTCCCTTCTGCACAGAATATCGTGTAACCCCTTGTATTTCCACGATTTTTCCTTGTCACCCAATTTCTTCTATGTTATAATGATCGATGGCTGCCCCAAAGCGGGGCGTTCGCATAGATGGATTAGAAAATTATATTATAGAGCGACGGCAAATGGCCGCGCCGAGCCTGGGAGGGTTTAAACCTATGCCTTTGATGAACGAATACAACAAGGACACCATCAAGGAGTCCATCCTCAACAAGCTGCTGCGCTACTACGGCACCACGATTGAGGAGGCGACTCCGAAGCAGATTTACGCGGCCGTTGCCTCCACCGTGCGCGACCAGATCATGCTCAAGTGGCGCTTTGAGAAGGAAGCCCGCCGCGAGGAGAAGGCCAAGCGCCTGTACTACCTCTCCATCGAGTTCCTGACCGGCCGCTGGCTGCACAACAACCTGCTCAATCTCTGCTCCACCAAGGAGTATGAAGAGGCCTTCAACGAGCTGGGTCTGACGCTGCGCGGCGTGCTGCACGAGGAGCCGGAACCGGCGCTGGGCAATGGCGGCCTGGGCCGTCTGGCCGCGTGCTTCCTGGATTCCCTGGCCACGCTGGATCTGCCGGCTATGGGCTGCACCATCCGCTACGAATACGGCCTGTTCCGCCAGCGCATCGTTGACGGCCAGCAGGTCGAGGTGCCGGACGAGTGGCTGACCTACGGCAACGCCTGGGAGATTCCGACCCAGCGCGACGCCGTGACCGTCCGTTTCGGCGGCCAGGTGCAGGAGAACTGGATGGGCGGCAAGCACTATGTCTCCCTGCAGAACACCGAGGATGTCATCGCCGTGCCGTATGATCTGCCGATCGTCGGCTACGACAACAAGGTCGTCGATCGCCTGCGCATGTGGAGCGCCGTGCTCCCGCGCAACTTCAACCTGGAGAAGTTCTCCGCCGGCGATTACAACGGCTCCACCGAGGACAGCGATTCCATCGCTGCGCAGATCTCCAAGGTGCTCTATCCGGAGGACAACACCTACAACGGCAAGAAGCTGCGCCTGATGCAGGAGTACTTCCTGGTCAGCTCCACGCTGCAGTACGCCATCAAGGACTTCAAGCGCGTGTACGGCACCGACATGGAGCAGCTGCCCGAGAAGGTCGCCTTCCACATCAACGATACGCACCCGGCCATGGTCATTCCGGAGCTGATGCGCATCCTGGTGGACGAGGAGCACCTGCCCTGGGAGGTTGCCGAGCGCATCACCACCAATACCGTTGCCTACACCAACCACACCATCATGGCCGAGGCGCTGGAGAAGTGGCCGGAGAACATGATGCGTGAGACCCTGCCGCGCATCTACGCGATCATGCAGGAGCTCAACCGCCGCCTGTGCCAGAAGCTGTTTGACCGCTTCCCGGGCGAGTGGGACCGCATCGGCCACATGGCCATCCTGGCCTACGATCAGGCGCACATGGCCAACATGTGCATCGCCTACAGCCACGCCGTCAACGGCGTTTCCCAGCTGCACGGCGACATCCTCAAGCGCTCCACCTTCGCCGACTACTACAAGATCATGCCGGAGAAGTTCTGCGCCATCACCAACGGCATCACCCCGCGCCGCTGGCTGATGCTGGCCAACCCGGCCCTCTCCGCGCTGCTGGATGAGTCCATCGGCCAGGGCTGGCGCAAGGACACCATGGAGCTGGAGAAGCTGCTCCCGCTGGCGGACGACGCGGCCTTCGTCGAGAAGTTTGCCAAGATCAAATACGAGAACAAGGCCCGCTTCTCCCGCTGGATCAACCGTCATCAGGGTCTGGAGCTCAATCCGGACACCATGTTCGACGTTCAGGTCAAGCGCCTGCACGAGTACAAGCGTCAGCTGCTCAACGCGCTGCACATCCTGGTGCTCTACAACCGCATCTGTGACGATCCGAACTACACCATGGCGCCGCGCACCTTCATCTTCGGCGCGAAGGCCGCTCCGGGCTACCGCCGCGCCAAGGAGATCATCCACTTCATCAACGTGCTGGCTGCGAAGATCGACAAGGATCCGCGCGCGAGCAAGATGATCAAGATCGTCTTCCTACAGAACTACAACGTCTCCACCGCCGAGATGCTCATGCCGGCCTCCGAGGTCAGCGAGCAGCTGTCCACCGCCTCCAAGGAGGCCTCCGGCACCGGCAACATGAAGTTCATGATGAACGGCGCCGTGACCATCGGCACGCTCGACGGCGCGAACGTCGAGATCGCTGATCTGGTCGGCGATGAGAACTGCTATATCTTCGGCATGCGTTCCCATGAGGTTGAGGCGCTCTACGCCGCCGGCACCTACCGCAGCCTGGATATCTACGAGACCAACGCCGAGCTGCGCCGCGCGCTCAACATGCTCTTTGACGGCAGCCTGACCCCGGAGAACCCGAAGATGTTCGAGGGCCTCTTCCGCGCGCTGGTCTTCTCCGACAACGGCGGCATCGCCGATCCGTACCTGGTGCTCAAGGACTTCGGCTCCTACCAGGGCGCGCAGCGCCGTCTGGGCAACGACTACCTGGACACCAAGGCGTGGACGAAGAAGGAGATCATCAACGTCGCCAAGTCCGGCATCTTCTCCTCCGACCGCACCATCAAGGAGTACAACGACCTCATCTGGCACCTGCCGACGCTCACCGACAAGAAGAAGTAATCCAAACAATTCATCCCCTTCCCGAGCCGGGAAGGGGATGTTTTCATCTTATGCTGTTCCTCGTCTAATACTGTTTTCAAATAGAAACAGCCAAGTGCTAAGCCCCGTCAGGTAACGCTTCGCTCCCTGACTGCTTTGACCGAATGGCTTCGCCACGTGGGGATACGTTGGGCTGCCGCCCAAACCTGCCTGAGGGATTTCAGTCCGGGGAACTCGCATAGTCGCGCCATCGGCGCTCCTTGCGATTTCCGACGCTTCGCCTGCCTTCTTCCCGCACAGCGGGCGGCAGGCTTCGGTCCCTCAGACTCCCTTCTTTGCTTCGCGCTTATAGCTTGTTTCTATCAGGAAATAGTATTACAGCCGCACGACGCCCTTGCGGAGGATGATATTGCCGTAGAGCGCGGTCTCGCCCGTCTGCACGACGGCGTAGGCGTTCTTCGCGCGCGAGAGGAACGCGTCGTGCTCCATCATGTCAAACTCGGCGCTGGGCATGTCCAAATCGGCCGCCTCGCGGAAGGCCTGCCAGATGGGCGCCTTGTCGCCGGGGAACATGCCCGCAGGCACCTCCATCACGGCGATGGGCTTTTTGACAAAGTCGTCCAGCGGAAACAGGGCCACGATGGCGCGCATCACCTCGGCGCAGCCGTGGCCGTCGCAGCGCACGCAGCGCCTGCCAATCGATGTGCCGGGGAAGTTGCCGTCGGCGAGCACGAGCTCGTCGCCATGGCCCATTTCGGCGATGATCTTGAGCAGTTCCGGGCTGATGATCGGTGAGATTCCTTTGAGCATGGGGATACCTCGCTTTCTCTTTTCACTTTGGCGCGGTCTGGTCGTCCTCCGCGCTGCTTTTGCCCGTATTATACCACGCTGCGCATCAGGTCGGCAATCGTGATGCCGTCAAAATACGCATTGGTCATCTCAGAAAACTGCTTCCACATGCCGATGGTGCGGCACTGGGCCTGACGCGGGCACGGCTCCGCACCGCAGGTCAGGCAGGCCACGGGCGCAAGGTCGCCCTCGGTCAGTCGCAGGATGTCGCCCACGCGGTAGTCCTGCGGCGCGCGGGTGAGCTGATAACCGCCGCCCTTGCCGTGCACGCCCTCAATTTCCCCCGCCTGCACCAGCACCGGCAGAATCCGCTCCAGATACTTGAGCGAAATGCCCTGCCGCTGCGCGACATCCTTCATCGGGATATAGCCGCCGTCCTGGTGCTCGGCCAGGTCGATCATCACGCGCAGCGCATACCTGCCCCGGGTGGAAATCATCATGACGCATCGCTCCCTTCGTTTGTTTGATTATAGCACGCCAAACAGGATGCTTTCAACCGCGCGAAGCGAAGAAGGGGTTCGGGGACAATGTCCCCGAGCGGGTTTTAGGGCGGCAGCCCTAACGTATCCCATTGAATCAAAAACCGTCTCAGAGCAGGCTGCAAAGCAGACTACGATTGAGACGGAGTCGATTCTCGAAGTATGAGCCAATCCTGTTTCAAACAGCGTTGTCGGAATCGCGATGGTCGCCTTCGGCTCCGCTGCGATTCCCGCTTTTGGCCGCTTCGCGGATAGGGAACGTTAGGGCTGCCGCCCTATAATCCGCTTGGGGCGCCGCCCCAAACCCCGCAAGGGATTTCATCCCTTGACCCTTCTCCGCTTCGCGCGTTCCATTATTCGGCAAACAGCGGCGTGGAGAGGTAACGATCGCCCGTATCGGGCAGCAGCACGACGATGGTCTTGCCCTCGTTCTCCGGGCGCTTGGCCAGCTGAATCGCCGCAAACGCCGCCGCGCCGGAGGAGATGCCCACCAGCACGCCCTCGCGCCGTCCGATCAGACGGCCCGTCTCAAAGGCGTCCTCGTTCGCCACGGGGATGATCTCGTCATACACGCCCGTGTTGAGCACCTGCGGCACAAAGCCCGCGCCGATGCCCTGAATCTTGTGCGCGCCCGCCACGCCGGTGGAGAGCACCGCAGAGGTCGCAGGCTCCACCGCGACGACCTTCACCTGCGGCTTTTTGGCCTTCAGGTATTCGCCCACGCCGGTGATCGTGCCGCCCGTGCCCACGCCCGCGACGAAGATATCCACCTCGCCGTCGGTATCCGCGTAGATCTCCGGGCCGGTCGTCTCCCGGTGCGCCTTGGGGTTAGCGGGATTGACGAACTGGCCGGGCACGAAGCTGTCCGGGATTTCCGCGGCAAGCTCCTCCGCCCTGGCGATGGCGCCCTTCATGCCCTTCGCGCCCTCGGTCAGCACCAGCTCCGCGCCGTAGGCCTTCATCAGCTGGCGGCGCTCGACGGACATGGTCTCCGGCATCACGATGATGATCCGGTAGCCGCGCGCCGCGGCCACTGCCGCCAGGCCGATGCCCGTGTTGCCGCTGGTCGGCTCGATAATCACGGAGCCGGGCTTCAGCTTGCCGCTGGCCTCCGCCTCGTCGATCATGGCCTTGGCGATGCGGTCCTTGACCGAGCCGGCCGGGTTCAGGTATTCCAGCTTCGCCAGCACGCGCGCCTTGAGGCCCAGTTCGCGCTCGATGTGCGTCAGCTCCAGCAGCGGGGTTTTGCCGATCAGCTGATCGGCGGTCGAATAAATCTTAGACATGGTATTCTCTCCTTTGATGGTCGGTGGGTTCAGGGGGACTTTTCCCTACCGACATCGGAAGACCACGCCGGGCAGCATGCCATTCATCCTTTATCCTTCCTTTACCGCGGCGAAGCCGCGCTCAAGATCCGCCAGAATGTCGTCGATATGCTCCGTGCCGATGGACAGGCGAATGGTGTTGGGCCTGATGCCCTGATCCGCCAGCTCCTCGTCGGTCAGCTGGCTGTGCGTCGTCGTCGCGGGATGGATGACCAGGCTCTTGACATCCGCGACGTTCGCCAGCAGCGAGAAGATCTTCAGGCTGTCGATAAACCTGTGGGCCTCCTTCACGCCGCCCTTGATCTCAAACGTGAAGATTGACGCGCCGCCGTGGGGGAAATAGCGTTCATACAGCGCGTGATCCGGGTGGCCGTCAAGCGCCGGGTGATTGACGCGCTCCACCAGCGGATGGTTCT
Source organism: uncultured Clostridia bacterium (assembly GCA_945948915.1). Lineage (GTDB taxonomy): Bacteria > Bacillota > Clostridia > Christensenellales > Aristaeellaceae > Ventricola. The sequence continues at coordinate 13,389 of CAMFCQ010000002.1, forward strand.
TCAGGAACTCAAGCACCCGGGCGGTGTTCTCCGCGTGGCGCTCCAGCCGCAGGGACAGCGTCTCCACGCCCTGCAGCAGCAGGAACGCCGCAAACGGCGAGATCGTCGCGCCGGTGTCGCGCAGCAGAATCGCGCGGATGTACGTCACAAACGCCGCCGGGCCGACCGCATCCGCAAAGGACACGCCGTGATAGCTGGGGTTGGGCGCCGCGATTGCCGGGTAGTTGCCGGAGGCCTTCCAGTCAAATTTGCCGGAATCGACGATGATGCCGCCCAGCGTCGTGCCATGTCCGCCGATGAACTTGGTCGCGGAGTGCACGACGATGTCCGCGCCGTGCTCGATGGGCCGGATGAAGTACGGCGTGCCGAACGTGTTGTCCACCACCAGCGGCAGGCCGTGCCGGTGCGCCAGCGCCGCCAGCGCGTCAAGATCCGGGATATCGCTGTTCGGGTTGCCGAGCGTCTCCACGTAGATCGCGCGGGTGTTTGCCTGAATCGCCGCCTCCGTCTCGGCCAGATCGTGGATGTTCACGAACGTCGCCGTGACGCCGAAGCCCGGCAGTGTGTGCGCCAGCAGATTGTAGCTGCCGCCGTAGATGGTCTTCTGTGCGACGATGTGGCCGCCGTTCTGCGCCAGCGCCTCAATCGTATAGGTGATCGCCGCCGCGCCGGAGGCCAGCGCCAGCGCGGCCACGCCGCCCTCCAGCGCCGCGATGCGCCTTTCCAGCACATCCTGCGTGGAATTGGTCAGGCGGCCGTAGATATTGCCCGCGTCCTGCAGGCCAAAGCGCGCCGCGGCGTGCGCGCAGTTGTGGAAGACATAGGAGGTCGTGGCGTAAATCGGGACGGCGCGCGCGTCGGTCGCCGGGTCGGCATTTTCCTGGCCAACGTGCAGCTGCAGGGTTTCAAAGCGGTATTCAGACATGTTGGTTTCTCCTTTCGGTCGATGTGTTCGCTTGCAGTCACTGACAGCGGCACATTCGGCCGAAACGGAAGTTGGCGCGGACGAGCGCCTCAAAGACGTTTTTCATCTCTCCGCCCTCCTTCCCAGTTATTACCAACCTTAACGGTTGGTTGGTATTATACGCGCATTTGCCTACCATGTCAATAGGTAATTTAGTTGAGTGTGAAAAAACATCCTCCCGAAACGGGAGGATGCGAAAATGGCATTCGTCTCAGAGAGGGTGATCCATCGAATTCTGAAGCTTAAAACCTGTATTCCGTTCCATGGGAGAGCAGCCGTCCATCTGTGAGTTCCACGCGCAGAATGATGGTGTGCTCATCGTCAAAGTCATTATGGCCATTGTCAATCCATTCTGAAAATACGTTCTTCAGTTTTTCGGCGATCCAGTGGTTTTCCTCCCGCCCGAAATAGCCCAGATTGATCCCTTTTCCGTGTGCTGTGAACCAATCGCCGGCTATGGCTGCCGCAGAGTTTTTTTCCAAATGCTTCATCTTATTGGAAAGGGCATGCGTAATGATATAAAACGCTCCATGCTCATAATAGGCATTGACGTATCGCACATGGGGCACTTCATTTTCTATTGTTGCCAAAGCAACGACGGTATCCTTTCCAAATCGCTCCATCATGATGCGTTCGGCTTCTTCACACCAATTCTTCACGGCATCCTCTCCTTTGCAAATCCCGGCTTACCGATCCCTTCCCGTCACCTGAACACCTGCACCGGGATCCCCGCCTGCTCAAGGCATTCGGTATACATCCTCGGCGGGCGCGTCTCGTCAAAATCGACGCTGTACGTCCTGCCCACCATCCCGTACTTCGCGCCCGCTGCGCGCTGGTACGGCAGCACGTCCACGCGCACGAGGGCCTTCGCATCCTTCACCAGCTGCGCAGCCGTCTCAAAGTGCGCCTCGTTATCGTTCACGCCGGGGATGATGGGCATGCGCAGGATGAACGGCGTGCTACCCGCGCAGAGCATCTGCGCGTGGCGGCGGATGATCGCCTGATCCACGCCCGTATAGCGCCGGTGCAGCGCGGGATCGGAAACCTTCCAGTCCATCATGATCAGGTCGCAGCGCGCCATCGCGTCCTCAAAGACCGCGTCCGCTGCAAAGCCGCTCGTCTCGATGGCGGTGTGCACACCGCGAAGCCGGGCAATCACGTCGGCGACAAAATCCCACTGCATCAGCGGCTCGCCGCCGGAGAAGGTCACGCCGCCGCCGGACAGCGCGTACACGTCCGCGTCTTTCTGCAGCCGCGCGGCCAGATCCTCCGCCGTCCACGCCGTGCCGACGATCTTCCGGTATCCGCCCCGGCAGACCGGAACGCACGCTCCGCAGGAGATACAGGCCTCCGGGCTGGGGCAGACGCGCCTGCATGCGCCGCAGCCCGTGCAGGCCGCGCGGCTGACCATCAGCTGCGGCCTGGGGGAGAGGCCCTCAGGATTGTGGCACCACATGCAGGACAGCGGACAGCCCTTCATGAACACCGTCGTGCGGATGCCCGGGCCGTCGAACACGGCGAACTCCTTGATGTCAAAGACGACGCCCGCCTTGCCGCTCATAGATTCAGCGCCGCGCGGCGGATGATGTGATCCTGATAGCACCTGTCCAGCTCCACAAAGTAGCCGCTCCAGCCCCACACGCGCACGATCAGGTTGCGGTAGTTCTCCGGGTGCTGCTGCGCGTCCAGCAGGCGCTCGCGGTTGACCGTGTTGAGCTGCAGCTGATGGCCGCCGCGCAGCACGAACAGGCGCACCAGCTGCGCCACCTTGGTGATCGACTCCTCCTGCGTGAACACGCTGTCGGAAAACTCGATGGTCAGCGGGCCGCCGTTGATGACGCGGCTCAGGTTCGGCTTGGTGAAGGACTTGACCAGCGACACCGGGCCGCTGAGCTTCACGTTCAGCGAGGGCGCGTAGTTCGCCGGGAGCGGCACGCCCGCCTCGCGGCCGTCCGCCGTCGCGCCCAGCTCGTTGGCGTGGAAGATGTAGTACATCGCCGAGCCCGTGCCTGCGCGCACGCAGCCGCCGCGCTCGTTGGTCAGGCCCCTGACCGACTCGGCGAATGTGTCAAGCAGCCACACGGCGTGCCGGTCGGCGCGCTCGTCGTCGTTGCCCATCTTCGGGCAGGCCGTCTTCAGGCGATTGTGCAGCGCCTCATGGCCCACGAAATCCGCGTCCATCGCCGCGGTCAGCTCCTGCGCGGTGATTTCGCCGCCAAAGACCAGCTGCTCCACCGCCGCCAGCATGTCCGCCGCGGGCGCCAGGCCGGTGCCGTGCAGGCCCCAGTTGTTGTAAGTGCAGCCCAGGGAGATGTCGCGCTCCTTTTCCACGCAGCCGTCAAAGAACAGCGAGAGATACGGCGAGGGGATGACGTACAGGTTCTTTCTCGCCGCCAGCGTCTCGCGGACAGAGGCGAAGATCGCTTCGCGGATCTCGCGCCGGAGCGCGTCCATGTCCGGGCAGTCCGCCAGCCTTTCTCGGATCACCCTGTCCACCGTGTTGGCAAAGGGCAGTGCACCGATGTTGGGAATCTCCATGCCCTTGCCGGGGATGATGAACTCCCAGCAGGCGGCCATTGCGTAGTCGCGCGCGTCGCGCTCGGCGTAGCCCAGCGCCGTCAGGCCGGGAATCGCCACGTCGTCGTTCTCGTACTGCGGGAAGCCCAGGCCCAGCTTCGTCAGCTGCGTGCCCAGCTCAAAGACCTCAAGCGGCGTATCCTTGCTGACGCGCAGGTTGATCTTCGGGTCGATCAGCCGAAGCTCGGCGCTGGCCTGCAGGCACATTTCCGAGAGCAGGTTATAGCCGTCCGTGCCGTCCGGCGTCATGCCGCCCAGCACGATGCTCTGGCCGTTGTCGCCCTGCTGCATGCCGGGATACAGGTCGCTGTCGCGGTTGCAGGCGAGGAAGAACGCCTCCAGCAGCTCAAACGCGCTCTCCTGTGTCTCCCTTCCCGCGTCGAGATCCGCCTGCAGATAGGGCATCATATACTGGTCAAAGCGGCCGAGCGTGTTGTGATAATCGCCCTCGCACCACATGGCATAGTGCAGGATGCGCAGGGACTGCAGCGCCTCGCGGAAGGTCGCCGCCGGGCCGGCGGGCACCCTGGCCAGCACGGCTGCCAGCGCCCCGTCGCCCGCGTCGCGCGCGGCCTGCTCGTAGCGCTTCGTCAGATCGAGTACGGCGTCGATGGACATGCGCATCGCGCTGTGCAGCGCCCCGCCGCCCAGGCGCTCCCGGATGGCCAGCAGGCCCGAGGCGATCACCCGGCCGTAGTCCGGGGACAGGTTGCTCACGTTGCCCAGCTCGTGAATATAGTGTTCGCTGCTGATCTTTGCCCACTCCGCCTCATCGTAGATCATCGGCAGATTCGGCACGGTGCGCGTGAAGGCGATCAGCTCCTGCGGGAACAGATAGGGCGTCTCCAGCTCGAGCGCCGTCTTCAGGCGCAGCGCGGTGCGCTCGATGTCCGTCAGGGCGGGATCACGGTACGGCAGCGCGGCATCCTCCACAGGCGCGCGGCGCGCCTGATGATGCGTGCGCGCCCACTGGACATCCTTGAGCGCTGCGATCCGGTTGGTCATGAGAAGTCGCTCCTTTCAGCGTCCATTTCATCATTGATCGGCTGAACATGCGGTCACATTTCTGTGTCCATTATACGACATCCTGCTCCGACAGGGAAGACAATTTTTGAACAAAATCGACAAATCTGCCGCGGGCACTCCCTCATACTACTCTCAAATAAAATCGGCCATGCAATAACCGGCCGTCAGGTAACGCTTCGCTCCCTGACTGCTTTTCTTTGATCGCTTCGCGATATGGAGACGTTGGGGGATTTCATCCCCCAAACCCCTAGACTGGGGACCAGTCCCCAGACCCCTTCTTCGCTTCGCACTTATAGCTCGTTTCTATTTGAGAATAGTATCAGTCTGCCTGCGGCAGCCGGATCCCTCGGGAGGGAGCCGCAAAGCAAAAGCCCGCAGCCGAAGCTGCGGGCTCGTTTGAGACAAATTGTGTTGGATTACTCCGCGATGTACGCAGCAGCACTACCCGCCGCGATGCGGCCGTAGACGACGATGTCGGCCACGGCGTTGCCGCCCAGGCGGTTCGCGCCGTGCACGCCGCCGGTGACCTCACCGGCCGCGAACAGGCCCGGGATCGCCTCGCCGGCCTCAGTCAGGACCTCAGCCTCGGTGTTGATCTTCACGCCGCCCATGGTGTGATGGATGCCCGGCGCGACCTTGATGGCGTAGTAGGGCGCGGTGTCCAGCGCGTTGGCGAAGGACATGCGGCCAAACTCGTCATCCTTCTGCGCGGCCACAGCCGCGTTCCAGGTGTCCAGCGTCGCCTGCAGGGTCGCAGCGTCGGTGCCCATGGCCGCAGCCAGCTCCTCGACGGTGTTGCCCATCAGCGCGTAGCCCTTGGTGTAGTAGCCGTTGTAGGTGGAGGAGGCGTCCATCATCTTCTGATCGACGACCGTCCAGGCATAGCCGCCCTCCTGGGCCAGCTCCGCCGCAGAGACCACGTCGCGGGTCTCCAGCTCGTTGACAAAGCGCTTGCCGCCCTGGTTGACCAGGATGGCGCCGTCGCCGCGGATGCCCTCGGTGATGAGCGCGGAAGTCTCGGTGTAGACGGACGGGTGGATCTGGATCTGCTCCATGTCCACGGTCGCCGCGCCGACCGCCACGGCCATGTCGATGCCGTCGCCGGTGATGCCGGTGGAGTTGGTGGTCACAAAGCCGTCAAGCTCGGGCTTGAGCTCCGCCACGCGCTTGAGATCCGCGCCGAAGCCGCCGGAGGCCAGGATGACGGCCTTGGCGTTGATGGTGTAGTCGCCGTTTTCAGAGGTGACCTTCACGCCGGTGACCTTGCCATCGGTGACGACGAGCTCGGTCGCGGCGGTGTTCATGCGCAGGTCGATCTTCGCCTCCGCGTCCACCGCGGCGGTCAGGGTCTTGACGAGGTACGCGCCGACCGGGGTGGTCTTGCCCTCAGCGGTCAGGGCGCGATGGATACGCATGACGGACGCGCCGCCGAAGGAGCCGACGGACACGAGGTTCGCGTCCTTGGTGGCCAGCCAGTCGATGGCGTCCGCAGAGTTGTTCACCAGGGTCATGACCAGTTCCAGATTGTTGATGCCCTTGCCGCCGACCATGGTGTCCAGGGCGAACAGCTCCGGGGAATCGAAGTAGCCGGTCGGATTGGCCTTGTACGCCTCAAACTGCGCTTCGACGGTCGCAATCAGCTCAGCCAGCTCCGGATACTTCTCCTTCGCGCCGGCGATGGTCTTTTCGACCGCGGCGGTGGTGGCATCCTTCCACTCGTTCTTGTCCTGCGCGGCGGTCTTCGCGGCGTTCATGCCGCCCGTCGCGCGGGAGGTGTTGCCGCCGGTGGAGCCGGTCTTCTCCACGACGATGATGTTCTCCACGCCCAGGTCAGCGGCCTGCAGCGCGGCGGTCATGCCCGCGCCGCCGGCGCCGACGATGACGATGTCGCAGGCGGTGTCTTCGACGGCCACGGTCTCAGCGGTCATCAGGCCCGCCGCGATCATGGCTTCCTCGGTCGCTGCGATGACCGCGTTGGTGGTCACGGTCGCGCCGGAGATGTTGTCGATGTCCGCGCCCTGTGCCGCCACGATGGCCGCCGCATAGGTGCCGTCGGTGCACGGCTCATAGCCGAAGCCCGGGGTCTCGCTGTCGCCGGTGACGACGGCCTCGGTGATCTTGCCGTCCTCAACGGTCAGGGTGACGGTCACCGGGCCGATGCCGTTGTCATCGCCGGTAAAGGTCTCGGCAGACGCGCCAGCGATCAGGCTGATCAGCATCAGCACGGAAAGAAGAATTGATGCAAGCTTCTTCATGATGAAATCATACCTCCTTCTTGCAAGTCCACTCCATTGTATAGCTTTGTGAAAGCGTTGTCAATCATCCTGCCGTTTTTTCGGAGTTTTCGGCACTATTTCTCAACAAATGTTAGTAAAATCTTACACACAGCGCTTGTGCTTCCGCAGGCGAACGCGATCTGCCGCCCATACAGAAAAGACCGGCGCACCATCGCGCCGGCCTTTTCCGATTACGGAGAGGGGGAAGGAACTTGATCTATGATAAAAGGGGCAAACCCTGATTGGTCAGGCGACCAGATTCACGCCGGACACGCGGGAGAACATCTCCGCCACGCTCTTCATGTCCATCTCGCCGCGGCGGGCCATCATCAGCACGCCGTACATGCTCACGCCGGTGATGCGGCCGGCCTGCGCGCTGTCCATGCCGCGCTCGTTCATGGCCTGTGCCACGATCTTCTCGACGGCCGGACGCATGTGATCGACCAGCCGGTCGCACATGTCGCTGTACAGCGCTGCGTGCTGGGGCAGGCAAAGGTCTGTCACAAGCGGCTGGGTGAAGCACTGCTGCCAAGCCTCGTGGTTTACAAGACGATTGACCTTCTCCCGCGCGCTGCCCTCGCTGTCCGCGATCTTCTGCGCCTCGCTGCCCAGGTAGGAGCAATAGCCCTCCACGACAGCCTTGACCATGTCGTCCTTGGTGGTGAAGTAATAGTAGAACAGGCCCTTCGCCACGTCCACCGCGGAGACGATCTCCGCCACGGACGTTCTCACAAAGCCCTGCTGAGCAAACAGCTTCGACGCGGCGGCCACCATTTCCGCCTTGCGTTCTTCCGGTTTCTTGACGACGCGCATCGCGTTTTCCTCCTTGCATTCTTTCACAGCGGGCCTGCGATTCTGCCCTGTTTCTTGTTTCTTGCGATGGTGGTATTGTATCAAGCAGGGCTTTGCTTCACAAGGGATACCCGTTCAATGATACGTCTGCGTGTCTCAAATGTCACTTTCGGCGATTCCTCTCATACTATGAGACATTTCCCTTCAGCTGCTCAGGCTCTCGAGGTAGCCCTCCAGCGCCTGCACGTCGTCAAAGATACGCCCGGTGCGCAGCTGCGCCTGATCGTCCTGCGGGGCCTTGTCAAGCGGCACGTCCGTGACGCGCACCACCTCCAGCGCCTCGCCGCTGCGGTTCTGAAAAACGGCCAGCTTTCCGTCCTCCCCGCCGCGCAGCACCCAGTGCAGCGGACAGGGGATATCCGTGCTCAGCGCGATATCCACCTCTGAGGCGGAAAAGCCCGTCACCGCCGCGCCGGGGATCACGCTGCCGATCTCCTTTTCCAGCAGCGCGCGGGACATGCCCGTCAGCTGTGCGGGCAGCTCCTCGCGCCGCTGCACGCTGTGGCCGCAGGGCGCGTAGTACAGCGTCCTGTGCAGATAGCATCCCGCCGACGTGCGCTCGGACAGATCCGCCCCCGCAGGACGGTCCTGTGCCGCAGGACGGTCCTGTGCCGCAGGGAACCCCTGCACCTCCTCCTGCGCAGCGGACGGCGGCGGCACGGTCGCCTCCGAGGCCAGCATGGTCTGCGGCTCCTCCGGTGCGTCCACCTCCACGGGGAACAGGCACAGCATCGCGGCCAGCACCGCCGCCGCAATCAGGAATCGGTACGGACTTCTCCAAATCTCTGCAAACAAAACGCCCTCATCTCCTTTGTTCCCAGTCTGCACCGAACGGGCAAAGGAGATGAGGGTAATATTTTGATTTTATGATGCTTTTCTGAAGGGAGCATTAGGATGCTAATGTTCATCAAGGGGATCAAGTGCTTGATGACGCATTGAATGAATTCGTTGCTTCAGGGGAGACGCGCTCCGCTGGGGCCAGAAGGGTCGGGGAGGGTTTCGATGCCCTCCCCAGACCCTCCTGGACCTCCCATCCCCCTCCCCAGACGACCAGGGTTGCGACCCTGGACCCATGGGGATTTGCCAAGTTCCTCATACAGTTGTGACCTTTGGACTCAAGGAGATTCGCGAAGATTTGAGAAGTCCTCATACAGCCCCAGGTCCAGGACCGCAGTCCTGGTCGTTTCAAGGGGGTATGGGAGTCCAGAGGGATGTAGGGGGGAAATCGAAATCCCCCCTCATCCCTCTGGGCCCAGCGCAGCGCGCTTCCCCTGAAGACGGCTGTCTTCATATTTCCTAATGAACTTTAGCTCCCTTTTGCTAACAAAGTGTCCCTCACGCCAGCGGCTTCCTGCCCGGCGTGCCCGCCTTGCGCGGATACGCCTTAGGCGTCCTGCCGGTCTTGTCAGTAATCAGCAGGCAGTGCGCCCAGTCCTCCCGGCCCGGCACAGGCGCCGGCACAATGCCGCGCACCGTGCCGCCCAGCACGAACGCTGCGCGACGGGCCGCTGCCAGCTCGTCCTGCACACCCGGGCCCTTCCAGGCGATCGCAAGGCCGCCGGTCTTCACGAACGGCAGCGTCAGCTCCTGCAGCGTCGCGCTCGAGGCCACCGCGCGGGACACCGCCGCGTCGTATGCCTCCCGGTGCAGCTCCATCCGGGCCGCGTCCTCCGCGCGCGCGTGCAGCGCCGTGGCCGTCAGGCCCAGCCGCTTCAATGCGTCCTGAAGGAACGCGATCCGCTTATTCAGCGCGTCCAGAAACGTCATCTGCAGATCGGGCCGCAGGATCAGCAGCGGCATGCCCGGAAAGCCCGCGCCCGTGCCCACGTCGATCACCTTCGCGCCTTCCGCGAGCAGCCCCTGCGCCAGCGGCGCGGCGCTGTCCAGATCGTGCCGGTCGATGCGCTCGTCCTCGTCGAGCACCGCCGTCAGGTCCATCCTCTGGTTGTATTCGTCCAGAATCGCGTGAAACGCCTCAAAGCGCTCCATGGCAGTCTGGTCATAGGCAACGCCCAGCGCGTCAAGGCCACCCATCAGTCGTTCTCTGTTCATCATCTGCTTTCCAGCCAGAGCTTAATCCAGCTGAGCCCCTCTCTGAAGTGATTTTTGATGAAGTATTCGGGCTTGGACGGACTGCCCTTGCCCGTGGCAGAGATGCCGACCTGCCTGCAAAGCTCCAGTGCCCGCGCCACGTGATAGTCGCTGGTCACCACCAGCGCCTGCCCAAGCCCCCGGTGCTCCATAATCGCCTTGGCGTAGACCAGGTTTTCCCGCGTGTTGAACGACGCTGTCTCCGCGACCACGTCCTCCGATCTCACGCCGCGCGCAAGCAGCCAGTCGCGCATCACGTCGCCCTCGGCGCGCGGCTCGTTGATTCCCTGCGCGCCGCAGACGATGATGAGCTGCGGATCCTGCTCGTAGCTCTTAAGCGCCGCCGTCAGCCTGCGCTCCAGCGCCACGGACGGCGTGCCGTCCTCCTTGACCTGCGCGCCCAGCACGATGATCACGTCGGAATCCTCGATCGGCGGCAGATGCGTCTCCCTGTAAAAGACGAAGCCCATCAGCCCCGCCGCGCAGGCAAGGCCCAGACACGCAAGCAGCACCAGTCCCACCAGCAGCCTCCTCATGATTCTGTTCAACGTCGTTCTCCTTCTCATTCCATGCCGTCGGGCGCAAGCGACACCCATTCGTATTCCTCATCCCGCAGGCCGCTGCCCTGCTTCTCCCCGGCGCGCACCACATAGCTGAACGCCGCGTCCTCTCCGGCGGCGTCCATGCAGCGCCCGCGAACCATCGAGTACGCCTCGCTTCCGGCGAAGATCATGTGATCGACCAGCTGGATGCCGATGAGGTACAGCGCCGTGGTGATGCGTTTGGTCACGTCGATATCCGGCTGGGACGGCGCGGCCACGCCGCTGGGGTGATTGTGCGCCAGAATGACGGAATGGGCCTTGTGGCGAATGGCCGTCTCCACAACCGTGCGCGGATGCAGCGCCACCTGATCCACCGTGCCCGTGTGCAGCAGCGAGCGGTGCAGCACATGGCCCGCCTGATCCAGGCAGAGCATGTAGATCTGCTCCCGCGTCGCCCCGTAGAACAGCGGCGCGCAGCAGGCGCGCGCGTCCTCCGCCGTCACGATGGTCGGGCGCTCGCCCAGCGCGTGCATCTGGCAGTAGCGCGTCAGCTGGGGCATCATCGTCAGCAGCAGCGCCGCGCTTTTGCCCATGCCCTTCACGCGCAGCAGCTCGTTTTCATCCGCGCTGAGCACGGCGTTCAGGCTGCCGAACACGGCAATCAGCTCATGCGCCAGCGGATTCACGTCCCGCTGCGGGATCGCATAGGTGAGCAGCAGCTCCAGCACCTCGTGCTCGGAGAAGGCGGAAAGCCCCGCCGTGCGCAGCCGCTCGCGCAGGCGCTCCCTGTGGCCCGCGTGAATGGATTTTACCTTTTCCGCCATGGCGTGTCGCCTCCTTCCCGGGATCATTATACGATAGGCGCGAAGGGCCGTCAACCGGGGGATACGTTGGGCTGCTGCCCAAACCCGCTCGGGGCTCCGCCCCAAACCCCGCAAGGGATTTCGATCCGGGGAACTCGCATAGTCGCGCCGTGAGGCGCTCCTTGCGATTCCCGACGCTCCGCCTGCCTGTTTCCGCCACTGGCGGCGGCAGGCTCCGGTCCCCCAGACCCCTTCTTCGCTTTGCGCGTTCATCCGAGACTGTGCGAACCATCGGCTCACTCAAACAGCGCGCGGATATCCTCCTGCGTCAGCTGCGTGGGCATGGCCTCGCCGGCGGTGATCATCTGGTCAAACAGCTCGCGCTTGCGCGCGCCGAGCCTGACGACCTGCTCCTCGATGCTGCCGCGCGTGATGAGCCGGATGACGTTGACCGTGTTCTTCTGGCCGATGCGGTGCGCGCGGTCGGTCGCCTGATCCTCCGCGGCGGGGTTCCACCACGGGTCGAAGTGAATGACCGTGTCCGCGCCGACGAGGTTGAGGCCCGAGCCGCCCGCCTTGAGCGAGATCAGGAACACCTGCGCCCTGCCGCCGTTGAATTCGTCCACCAGCTCGATGCGGCGCTTGGGCGGCGTTTCGCCGTCCAGATACAGGCACTCGATGCCCACTGCCTCCAGCCTGCGCTGCAGAATTCTGAGCATGCGCGTGAACTGCGAGAAGATGAGCGCGCGGTGGCCCGCCTCCAGAGAGCCCGGCAGGATGTCCAGCAGCAGGTCGAGCTTGCCGCTCGAGGCCGCGTAGGAGGGCAGCACCAGCGACGGATGGCCGCAGATCTGGCGCAGCTCCGTGATCGCCGAGAGCATCTCGATGCGGTTTTTGCCCGCGAGCATCGTGTCCACCTGCGGGCGCAGCCGCATGAGGCTGGCCTGATAGACCCGGCGCTGCTCCTCGGTCATATCCGCCATCATCTGGATCTCGTTCTTCTCCGGCAGCTCCCTGAGCACATCGCCCTTGAGCCGGCGCAGCAGGAACGGACGGATGCGCCGGCGCAGCACGTCGCTCTCCTCGCCCGTGCCGAAGCGGTGCATGAACTGCGCGAAGGAGAGCAGATAGCCCGGCAGCACGAAGTCGAAGATCGACCACAGCTCGCCCGGATGATTCTCCATCGGCGTGCCGGTCAGCGCAAAGCGCGTCTGCGCCCTGAGCTGCTTGACCGCGCCCGCGCCCACGCTCATGGCGTTCTTGATGTACTGTGCCTCGTCGAGAATCGCGAAGCGGAACTGTACGGCGCTCAGCTGGCCGATGTCCCGGCGGATCAGCGGATAGGACGTGAGGTACACGTCGATATCGCAGTCCTCGCCGTTAAGACGCGCGATGGTCTGCGCGCGGGCGCTCTGGGTGCCCTCGCCCGCGGCCACGCGGAGCTCCGGCGCGAAGCGCCTGATCTCCGCCATCCAGTTGTAGACCAGCGACGTCGGCGCGACGACGATGGACGGCCTGTGTTCGCCGCCCCGGCGCTTGGCCCACAGCAGCAGTGAGATGACCTGCAGCGTCTTGCCCAGGCCCATGTCGTCCGCCAGAATGCCGCCCATGTGCAGGCGGTCAAGCGCCTGCATCCACATGAAGCCGCGCAGCTGATACGGGCGCAGCATGCTGCCCAGCGGCTCAGGGCACGGCTCGCCCTCCTCGTCCATGGAGGAGACGAACGACCTGACCGACTTGTCCGCGTCCACAGGCAGGCTGCCGTTCTCCAGCAGGCTGAGCATGTACGCCGCGCGGAAGGACTGTATCTCCAGCAGGCCGCGCCCGCGCTCGCCCTCTTCCTCGCCCTCCTCCTGCGCGCCGCCGGCCGCCTCCGCCAGCTCGCGCCACTCGTCCATGTCCGTCAGGTCGAGGAACGAGCCGTCCTTGAGCCGGAAATACTTGCGGTTGTCGCGCAGCGCCTGCAGAATCGCCAGAATCTCCGGCTCAGGCTCGCCGCTCTCGCTGAGCTGCAGCTGCAGCGCGCCGTCTTGCATGCGCAGCATGCCGGAGAAATGCGGCTTGCGCGGGGTCAGCCTGCGGAACTCGTCGGAGCAGTAGACCTCCGCCGTCTTCTGCATCTCATAGATGCCCTCGGTCAGGAAGCGGTAGATGGGCTCCTGGCCGCTGAGGATGACGCGGCCCTTCTGCATGCGGAAGCCCGCCCGGGCCAGCAGGTCGAGCGCCGCACGCTCGCCCGCCGCGTCGCGCAGCATCAGCACGCGCTCGTCCTCCTCGCCTCTGGGCGCCGACGGCGCAAACGGATCGATCTCCTCGTCGCCGTAGCTAAACACCAGCTTCGCCAGCACGGCGCGCTCCTCGCGGTCAAAGTACGCCTTGACCGTGAGCGGGCGGCGCACGATGCACTCGGCCAGCGCACCGTCGATGGTCACTGTGCCCGCGCGCTCGAGCGCCGGGAGCAGCTCGGAGATCACGCGCGCGCTCTGCTCCGCGTCAAAGCGGAAGGCCGCCTGACCGTCCCGGCCCGCCTCCAGCATCACGCGCACGATGTCCTGCTGCTGCGGCGGCAGGCGCAGCACGTCGCCCTCGCAGAAGACGAAGCGGCAGTCCGCGCAAAGCGGCCGCAGCGACCGGGGCATCTGCGCGCGCACCTCCATCTCGCGTCCGCTTCTGGATACGCCGAAGAGCAGCTCCGCCTGGCCGTCGAACACGCCGGGGATGCGCAGGACCTCCTCGCCGAAGGAGAGCCTGAACGGTTTGGCCATCAGCAGCTGCATCAGCCGCGGCACAAAGCGCTCGGAAAGGCTCAGCCATTTGGCCTCAAGGCCCGTCTGCACCAGCTTGCCCTCCAGCTGGCAGACGTAGGCCGCGTCCTGCAGCACGCGGATGATCTTTTCGTCCACGCCCGTAAAGCCCATCCACTGCGGCTCAAGCACAAAGCCCTTGCCGAAGGCCATCGTCTCGCCAACTTGCAGCGCGTGCAGGAACTGCGCCATCGACTTGACGACGTACATGCGCTCCTGCCCAACGCGCAGGGACACGCGCACCGGCTGCTGCCCGATCAGCTGCAGCGTGACCTCCATCTCCAGCGGCGTCTCCATCGGCAGCGCCGCCTGAAGGGTGCCCATCAGCCTGCCCGCGTTCTCCCTGGCGCGCCTGCGGCGGATCTCCTCGATCGCACCGGAGGCCATTGCCTGCAGCATCGCCGCCGCCAGATGGCGGCAGGGCTTATGCACGTTGCCAAAGAAGTCGCACGAGCAGCGGCCGCTGAGCCTGCCGCTCGCCGCCACGCGCACCACGCGCCGCGGGTTGTCGTCCACCACAAAGCGCAGCATGCCCGCCTCTTCCTCCATCGGATGCACGCCGCCGGCCCGGTACAGCGCCAGGCCTGCCGTATATTCCTCCTCCGGCGTGATGCGCCGGATCATCTCCATCATCTCTTCTGCTGCCACAAGCATTCCTCTTCCAATTTCAATTTTGACCAACCTAATTATAATTCTGCGGCCGGAAAAGGATTCCTGCCTGGTTTTCCTTTCGCCTCCGTCAAAAATCGTTCTCCCGCTTTCGGGCAGTCCGTCCATCGCGCCGCGCAAAAATCTGACCCTTTCTCGCTTTCAGCGGTAGAAAATGACGCGTTTTTCTGATATGCTTGTGGAATCACATCCCTAAAAAGTGGTCTGTGGAGATTCCCCGGGCTTGCGGCCTCGCGGTTCTCCGGTCTGACGGTCGAGATGCTCGGCGTCTTTGCAGGCGGCGGCAAGGAGATTGAAGAAAGGCTTCGATCCGCTTGGCAGGGGGAATACGCCCACTTCTAAAAAATCCATCCAGTCTGACGGAGGTGCTATTCATTTGAGAATCCACATCATCGGCTGCAGCGGCTCCGGCAAGACGTATCTGGCCAGGGCGCTTTCGGAGAAAACCCATATCCCGCACTTTGACCTCGACGACATCCAGTGGGACAACGGCGCACAGGGCTACGGTATCAAAAGGCCGCCTGAAGAAAGGGCCGCGCTGCTGCAGGAGATTCTGGCAAAGCCCGACTGGATCATCGAAGGGGTCTATTACAAGTGGGTGCATCAGAGCTTTGCGGACGCCGACATCATCTATGTGCTGGACATGCCGGGCCGCGTCTGCAAGGTCCGGATCATCCTGCGCTCCATCAGGCGAAAGCTGGGCCTCGAGCCGGGCAAGCGGGAAACACTGCAATCGGTCTGCAATCTGCTCAGATGGACGGACACCTTCCTGAGCAGGAACATGGGGGAAATCCGGAACATGCTCTCGCCCTACGGCGGCAAGGTCGTCTGGCTGCGCAGCAGGCGGGATGTCCAGAGGATCATCAAGGCGCAAAGCATCCCGGTTCGCTGAGCAAATCGGGCTTTGCCCAAAGAAGCTGCATATAAAACACCCTGCAGGGCTTCATTCGTCCTGCAGGGTGTCTGCTGTCTGATTTGGTTTTGTCCGGCCTGCTTTAGCGGGCGCTTCTTCTGCGCCTGCCATGCACGACCGCGCCCATCACGCCGGCCACCGATACGGCAAGCAGCACAAGCCATGCAGCCAGATTGCTGCTGTCGCCGGTCTTCGGGAGGTTGGTGACATCGCCGCCATTCTTGGTGTAGATGTTGATGAAGGTCATCTCATTCAGCGGATCCTTTTCATCGTTCACATAGTAGATCCTGCCGCCGTTTCCGTCCTCCTCATAGAGGGCCGGGTAGATGAGCAGCTCGCCCGCCATGGCACTGTCCATGGACATCTCAGCGACGCCGCCCCTCCAAATCAAGCCCCACACCGTATCGTCATAGTCCCAGCCGTCCTTGCCCTCGTCAATCTGCTGGACATATACGCCATCGGTGAGCCCAATTAATTCCTCGAGGGTGCCGGTAAAGGTCAGCATGCCGTCATAGTCGTCCTCGCCGTCGGTGGTGACGGTGCGGCCGGAGGGCGTCACGTCCTCAAAAGGTTCTCCATTGTCGTACATCAGCTCCAGCGTAAAGTCCGTCTTGCCAGGCTTTACGCTGCCGCCCTGCTCCACCGTGGTGGTGTAGGGCACGGTCAGGGTAATTTTGTCCTCCCCAAGGGCCGCAGCCGGGACGAGCATGAGCACCAGGCACAGGCTCAGCAGCATGCTGAAAATCCGTCTCTTCATCGTGTTGTCTCTCCTTCTGCGCGCAGGCAGCTGCGCGGCGTTGTTCCTTCCTCACGGGATTTCCCGTGAATAATCCGTCCTCATTCGCGTTTCTCCGGCGGCAGCAGGCCTGCAGCATCCGCTTGTTCGTCCGAATGCATCGCTTCGCACAGCCAGTCCATCACGTTCTCGTTATACAGCTTGGTTTTCCAACCCATTGTAGCAGATACGCTTCCGCTTTTCAAGATGGAAACAGCGGCTGCACGAAATAATAGGCGTACAGACAAATCCCCCGCACAGCCTTCCATGCGGAGGATTTGCCGTTCTGTATGCCTTAGGAAAACGCCTTGCCCTCAAATGCCACGCGCCTGCGCACATCCTGCATCAGGCTGTCAAACTGCGCGGGATTGAGCGACTGCGCGCCGTCGCACAGCGCGTGCGGCGGATCGTTGTGCACCTCGATCATCAGGCCATCCGCGCCGGCGGCGATGGCCGTGCGCGCAAGCGGCTCCACCATCCAGGCGATGCCCGCCGCGTGCGAGGGATCGATGATCACCGGCAGATGCGATTTCTGCTTGATGATGGGCACGGCGGAGATATCCAGGTTGTTGCGGATCATCTTTTCAAACGTGCGGATGCCGCGCTCGCAGAGGATCACGTTGGGGTTGCCGCCGGCGAGGATGTACTCCGCGCTCATGAGCAGCTCCTCGATGGTGGAGGACAGGCCGCGCTTGAGCAGGATCGGCTTTTTGCTGCGGCCCAGCGCCTTGAGCAGCCGGAAGTTCTGCATGTTTCTCGCGCCGACCTGGATGATGTCCACGTCCGCAAAGTCGTCAAGCTGCGTCTCGCTCATGATCTCGGTGACAATCGGCAGTCCCGTGACGCGCCGGGCCTCGCGCAGCAGGTTCAGGCCCTCGTTTTCCAGCCCCTGGAACGAGTATGGCGACGTTCTGGGCTTGAACGCGCCGCCGCGCAGGCAGGTTGCGCCGCTCTTCTTGACGGCCTGCGCGACCTCTAGCAGCTGCGCCTCGCTCTCCACGGAGCACGGGCCGGCGATCACCGTGAACGTCCCCTCGCCGATGGTCTTTCCGCCCGCGTCAATTCTGGAGTCCGCCGGGTGGAAGCGCCGGTTGGCCAGCTTGTAGGGCTCGGACACCCGCCGCACATCGGCCACCACGCCGCTGGCGCGCAGCCAGTCCTCGTCCACATGCGTCGTATCGCCGACAAGGCCTAGGATCGTCTCCTGCGTGCCCCTGCTGTAGTGAATCTCCACGCCCTGCGCGCGAATCTGCTCCATCAGCCTGCCAATGGCTTCCTGTGATGCTTCCGGTCTGAGAATGACGATCATATCGGTGCCTCCAATTCAACTCTTTGTCAATATATTTGCAAATCTTTTCCAACAAAAAACGGCCTGTCCATGCTCGGACGGGCCGTTGTGCTTCCTGCCTGATTCATGCTCCGCAGCGCAAACAGCCCGTGAATCCAAACGGATACAGGCCGTAAGAGTACGCGGTCATGCTGCGGGCCATCGTGGTTTCCTCCCTTGTCTGATGCTGTACATAGCATAACGCTGTTTTGACGTTTTGTCAACCATTATTTCAAGAAAAAAGCGTCTTCGTGTGAAGACGCCATCTTTGCAGCCTTTTTCAGCGCAGCCGCTTTGTCTCCAGCAGCGCGCCCGCACACAGCAGCACCAGCTCAAACTGGAAGAAGTACCTTGCGCGCGTCTCCCAGATGCACAGCAGCAGGAACATGCCCAGCAGCGCGATGAACAGCGGCGCGCCGGAGGTGTCCCTCCTCAGGATCGCCTGCGCGCAGGAGAGCATCGCGATGGCCATCTGCGCCATGAACAGCGCCGTGCACAGGTGATAGTAAGCCGGATACAGTCTGCCCGTCGCAAAGACCGCCTGCTTGACCGCGTTGTCCGGCACATGATTGTTCGCCTGGAGGATCTCATTGAGGCGGAATGTGCCGTCGCCAAAGGTCGACAGGTTCTTGCGGGACATCATGTTCAGCAGCCGGTTCGGGTAGCGCAGGTAGTACACCCGGTCGATGATCTCCTCAAGCAGCGCCTCCCTGCGCTCCTCGGGATCCTCAAAGGACGTGGAGAAGATCAGCCATCCGCCGTCGCCGTACTGGCCGTATCCCTCCTCCTCGCGCACAGGCAGGCCCATGGCGATGTGATGCAGGCGCGGCAGCTCGTTGTTGTAGATATCCTCCTCGGACAGATGCTGCGCCGTATAGCCGTCCACCAGCGCGTTGCCGCCGAGGAACACCGTAAAGAGCATCACGCCCGCGCACAGCGCTGCCCTGCCCCGCCGCTCAAACACCAGCACGATCATGCAGGCAATCGCCGCGATGACGGCGGTAAACTTGATCTGCGCCCCGGCAAAGGCGACCAGCGCAAACGCCAGCGCCCACAGCACGCGGCTGCGCAGCCGCGTGCTCCGCCTAAGACGGCAGAAACAATAGAGGGTCATCGTCGGAAAGGCCAGGGAAAACGCGTCGGTGTACAGTTCCGTCGAGCAGTACAGAAACGGCAGGCACGACGCGCACAGCACCAGCATGCGCGTCTGCGCCTTCACGCCGCCCATGTCGCGGCACACGCGCGCGCCGGAGAGCAGGCCCAGCGTAAAGAGCACGCTGCACACCAGCGCCGCCTGCATAAACCGGTCAGCCCAGCCCAGCATACCGAAAAATCTGAAGATGCCCGCCAGCGCATACACAAAGCCCAGATTGAACGGATAGCGCGTGAAGTACATCCACGACCGCTCGACGTTGCCGAACGTCCCCGTGTCCACGATCAGCTGCGCGGCGGTGAAGCACTGCTCCGCATCCGTGACGGGCACAAACCGCAGCACATGCGCCATGACCATCTGCACGATGAAATAGCATCCTGCCGCGCCCAGCAGCACCTGCCGCTCGTGCCGCGCGAAGAACGCCTCGTGTCGGTCCGCCGCGCGCAGGGCCAGCCAAAGCAGCACGGTGCACGCCGCCGTCAGCAGCACAAGCACGCGGCGGGAGCGCTCATACAGCGGCCACGGCGAGAGCGTCACGTTGAGCACGGTGAACGCATAGCACGGGATCATCAGCCCCATGCCCACAAGCAGCAGCGCATGAAGCCATTTCTTCAGTTTCATGGCGCCTCCTTGAGCTTTCTGAGCTGATACTCCCCGCGCGCATCGACGAATTCGTACTGCGTGTCGAAGATTTCCGCCACCCGCGCGTCATACGGCGGGCCAAACTCGCGGTTGTAGTAAATCACCAGCCACTTCGGCGGATCGTTTTCAAATTCCTCCACGATCTCGTCCATCACGGCCGGATCCGCGTCTGCCAGAATCTCCTGCAGGAAGTAGAACCGCATGCAGGGCAGCGCCTGTGCGGCGACGTACCACTTCGGCTCCACGCGGTAGGCCATGAACCGATCGCGGTCCTCCTGCGGCACCAGCGCGTAGAGCGCCTGCGCGTCCCGCGCGAACGTCTGCATTTCCTTATAATCCGCCTCGCGCCGCGCGTTGATCGCCGCGCCGGAAACAGCCAGCGCCAGCACGCTCACCGCCGCCGCCGTGCAGGAAACCACGCGCAGCCGCGCAGAAAACCGCTCTCTGACGAAGGCCAGAATCTGCGCCGCGCCCAGCGCAGCCATCGGCACGCCGAGCATCAGATAATGGTTGTAGAACTTGTGGGAAATGAACGCCGCAAAGCCGCCGCACGCCGCGCCCGCAACCATCGCCAGCGCCACCGGAGCCCGCCTTGTGCGCACCGCGGCGCACGCGGCGCCCAGACAGGAGAGCGCCGCCAAGAACAAAGCATAGTGCCCATAGCCGTCAAAGAGCAGCGTATGCACGCGGCTGAGTCCCTGCGTCTCGGCGTACATCATGTTGTGCAGCAGCGAGCCGTAGACGGCATCAGCAAGCGCCCCCTGCGAAACCAGCCAGAGGACGATCGGCGCCGTCACCAGCAGGCAGCCCAGCACAAAGCCCAGCGCGCATCGCCCAAGGCCCGCCCATTTTTTCACGGCGATCAGATACAGTGCCAGCGCGCCCACCGCGCCCACGAGCACCAGCGCGTTGTTCGCGCGGGTCATGAAGCAGAGCGTCGCCATCGCGCCCATGCACAGCGCGGGCGCGGTCAGATGCTTCTCTGCCTCCGCGGTCAGCCCTTCGCCGAAGACCGCCAGCATCACGTCAAGGCCCGCCAGCGTAAACAGGTTGGCATATTCCTCCGTCAGGTTGCCGCCGTCCGTCAGCGGCGCGTAGATGGCCAGATAGACAAGCTGCACGAGCACGGCCTTCACGCCCAGCCTTCGCGCGATGCGCGTGAGCAGCAGCAGGCACGCCCAGAGGAAGAGCACCTCCTGGGCAAAGACCGCCAGCGTGGAATAGCCGCCGGAGAGCAGCTGCGGAATCGTCTGCAGGATGAAAAGCAGCGGCCCCTTGTGATCGAAGATGTCGCTGTAGGGCGCATAGCCCCGCGCAAGCGCCGTGCCCATCGTCAGGTACATGGCGTTGTCGCTGCCGATCGCCGGGCCAAGCGGCGTATTGCAGGTATAAATAACCAGCGAAAAGACGGCCGCAAGCGCCAGCGCGACGAGCGCGCCGCGCGCGGTCTCATGCCGCTGCTTCCGGCGGATGGATCGATCCATGCCGTCTTCCTCCTTCCGTTTTCACGGTGCGGGAATTACCACATCGGGGAAATACGCCCGCACAAAGGGAACGTCCCTGACCTGCACCGTCAGGCCGTCAAGGCCGCTCAGGCAGGCCGGCGTGTCCTCAAAGTCAAAGATCAGCCGGTAGGCGCACAGCGCCTGGCCGTTCATCCTGCCGTACTGTTCGTTCTGCTTCGCCTGGCCGTACTGGTTGTCGCCCAGCAGCGGATGGCCGATCGCCGCAAACTGCGCGCGGATCTGGTGCGTGCGGCCCGTGCCCAGCAGGCACTCGCACAGCGTCAGCCCATTCGCCTCGTCGATCGCCTGATAGTAGGTGACGGCTTCCTTGCTGCCCGGCTCGCTTCTGCGCAGCACGGTCACCTTCTTCTGCTCCGGCTTCTTGAGCAGCCAGTGGCGCAGCGTGCCATCCTGATGCTTCATCCGTCCATGGACGATGCACAGGTAATACTTCTGCACCTCATGCGTGCGGATCTTCGCGTCCATCTCGCGCAGCGCCTCCTGCGTCTTGGCCAGGATCACGATGCCCGCGGTGAAGCGGTCGATGCGGTTGCACAGGGCGGGCGCAAAGTCCGTCCCCGGGTTCCACTCGCCCTTCTGGTACAGGTACGCCTGCGCGTACGTCAGCAGCGTGTGCACCTTCTCACCCTCGTCCGGGTGGCAGATCAGGCCGGCGCGCTTGTCAAGGAGCATCACCTGCTCATCCTCGTAGAGGATCGTCAGCTTCGGGCGGATTTTGGAGTAAAACGGATCGGCCTTCTCCGCCTGCGCGAAGAATTCGTCCTCCACGTACATCTCCACCAGCGCATGCTCGCGCAGCACCGTCTCCTCATTGCCGCGTCTGCCGTCCACCTTCACGCGCCCCAGGCGCAGGAATCTGCGGATCTGCCCCGCGGAGGCCGAGGGCATGGCCTTCTGCAAAAAGCGGGTCAGCCTGCGGCCGTCCCAGCTCTTGTCCACCTGTATCGATTTCACAGCGCAAACCTCTCCCGGATGACGCGCATCACGCCGTTCTCGTCGTTGCCGGGCGCGATGTATTTGGCCGCGCGTTTGATCTCCTCCAGCGCGTTGGCCATCGCGTAGCTCTCCGTCACGCTTCCCAGCAGCTCCAGATCGTTGAGATAGTCGCCGAAGGCCATGCAGTTGTCCGGCGTCAGGCCTTTGATCTGCTGGAGCATCCGCATCGCGCGGCCCTTGCTCACGCCCGGGCGCATGATGTCCACCCACTTTTCGCCGGAGAGGATCACCGCATGGCGGCCGCCGAGGCGCTGCTTGAGCACCGGCAGCTCGTGCGTGGCGGCGTCGCCCTCGTCGTAAAACGCCACCTTGCACACGTCGTCAAAGGCTGCGCAGATCTCCTCCAGATTCTCCACCACGCGCGTGTTCTGGTAGAACATCTGCGCGCCGCCGATGAAGTCCGGCGCAGCCTTGGCGTCCATCAGGGCCTCGCCCGCCCGGCAGATGATCGGGTAGACGCCCTCAAGTCCCCGCGCCGCGCGGACGATCTCCGGCAGATCGCAGGCGGCAAGCGGGTCGATGAACAGCTGCCGGTCGTTTTCCACGATCAGCGCGCCGTTCTCCGCGATGAAGACGAGATCGGACACAAGGTCCGGCATGTCGCGGCGCAGCGAGGCATACTGCCGTCCGCTGGCCACGCAGAAGGAAACGCCCTTCTGCTTAAGCGCGCGCACGGTCGCGCCAAACTCCTCCGGCATGCGCTTGTCCGTCGTCAGCAGCGTGCCGTCCATATCGGTGGCAATCAGTTTAATCATGTTGGTGTTCCTTTTGCTGGTCATAATCCATCCGGAGAATCGCATACAGCGCCACATCGACGTATTTGCCCTTGTTGTACAGGCGCTGGCGCAGCTCGCCCTCCCTGCGCATGCCGCACTTTTCCATCACGCGGCCGGAGGCGGGGTTTGTCAGCTCATGCTGCGCCTCGATGCGGTTGACGTCCATCGCCTCAAACGTGTAGGCGATCACGCGGCGCAGCGCCTCGGTCATACAGCCGCTGTTCCACAGCCAGCGCGCCAGGGAATAGCCGACCTCGACGGTCGCGTTGTCCTCGTTGTAGTCCATATAGCCGATGGTGCCCACCAGCTGACCCGTGCGCTTTTCCACGATGCCCCAGCTCGAGGGCAGGTCATTGCGGTAGCGCTTCATCATGAAGCGGCAATAGTCCCGCGCCTCGCTTACGTCCTTCTGCGCGGACCAGAGCACATGGCGGGCGACCTCCGGGTCTTTGCTGTACGCAAAAATATCCTTCGCATCCCGCATCGCGATCCTGCGAAGGATGAGGCGCTTCGTCTCAAGCGTGGGCATGGAAAACATGCCGTAGGCATTTGGCGTGAACATCTGCACACTTCCTTCCGCTCCCCATTATACACGAACGGCAGGGAAAACGGAATCCCTTTATCGTCTGCGCAGGCCCTTGGGATAATGGTTCTTCATCAGGCCCCCGGCCTGCTTGCCAAAGCCCAGCGATATGCCGCACAGCGTCAGCAGCGTATAGCCGGGTTCAAGGTCGCCCAGGTCGAGCGCCTCGCCCGCCTGATAGGAAAGCGCCTGCTCCGGCGTCAGCTCGGCGGCGCGCGCCGCCTCCTGCGGACGCAGCGCCATCGCCAGCGCGTGATCCGGCTCCGCGCGCCTGCCCTCCAAATGCGCCAGCAGCAGGCCCGTGCGCAGCACGCGCAGGCCGTCAAGGCGCGATACATCGTCCAGCCCCTCCGGCAGCGCCCACAGGCAGTCACCCGCGGCGTGCAGCCGGTCAAACGAGACGCCGGGCGCGAGCACGTCCGGCACGGCAATCGCCGGCTGCGCCTTCTTCGCGCTCTCACTCCTGCCGCGCGCGGGCTTTGCGGCGCGGCGCGGTCTGTCCTCATATTGCGGCGCGCCAGGCGCGTCCGGGGACTTGCGCAGCAGGGAGACGAAGTGCCCCTCGCCCCGGATCTCGTGCGGATACAGGTGTACATAGCCGCCCTTGCCCGAGGGCAGGCACGGCAGCTCAAACGCCTCCAAAGCAAACTCCGGGTGCGCCGCCGTAAAGCGCGCAAGCACGCCCTCGTTCTCCGTGTCGTTGAACGTGCAGGTGGAATACACCAGCGCGCCGCCGGGGGCGAGCATCTTCGCCGCCTCCTCGAGGATCTCCATCTGCCGGTCGGCGCAGCCGCGCGGGCTGTTTTCACGCCACTCCTCCCGGGCCTCGATCTGCCGCCGGAACATGCCCTCGCCGGAGCACGGCGCGTCCACCAGAATCCGGTCAAAGAACGCCGGAAAGCGCGGCGCAAGCTGCGCGGGCATCGCGCTGGTCACGACGGCGTTGCGCACGCCCATGCGCTCCACGTTGCGCGAGAGGATCTGCGCGCGGGCGGGCACCGGCTCGTTGCACACGAGCAGCCCGCGCCCCTGCATCAGGCCCGCGATCTGCGTGCTCTTGCCGCCGGGCGCGGCGCACAGGTCGAGCACTCGCTCGCCGGGCCGGGGATCAAGCACGCTGACGGCGGACAGGGCGCTGGGCTCCTGCAGATAGAACAGCCCGCCCTCGTGCAGCGGGGACAGGCCGGGCCGTGCATCCCCCTCCACAAAATAGCAGCCCTTCGCCCACGGCACGGGGTCTTCCACGCCCTCGATTTCGCAGGGCAGCGTGCCGTCCGGGCACAGCAGCAGATTGACGCGCAGCGCGCGGGTCACAGGCTTGCCAAGGGATTGTTCATACGCAAAAAAGCCTGCTTCACCGAGCAGGCGTTTCATTTGGAATACATAGGCTTCGGGCAGTCGATTCATAGGGCCTCTTTTTCTTCCTCAAGGATCGTGTGATCCGATACGCGCACGGCACAGAGCCTGCGGCGCTCGTCAATGCCGGATTCCACCACGTACATCCGCCCGATCGGGCAGGCGGAGTTGAATACGGATTCCGTCGTCGTCAGGATGCAGAAGACGCTCCTGGACGCGCGGGAAAGCATGGCGCGGAAGACCACGTTCGGCGGCTCCATGCCTTCGCGGGTGATCTTGCGGGCAAAGCGGCGGTAAGCAGTGTTCGCCTTCGCCGCGTCGTGGAACACCTCCGGCGACAGCGTGAGCGTGCAGAGATTTCCCTCGATCTGACTGGACGTCTGATAGCGGCCCGTCCAGGGCCTGTCCTCCGGCCACGCGATGATCTCCACCACAGCGCGTCCGGTTTCAATGGTGCGCACCAGCTTTCCCTCCCCTCAGGTTCATCGGAAATGGCATAGTTATATATTGATTATAGCATACCAAGCAACCGGGCCGCAACAAAAATCAAGCGATTGTCAGGATTTTCCGGCTGTTTCCTTCAGCTCCTGCGCCGCGGAAAGCGCCGCCGTGCAGCCCTCGCCCAC
This sequence comes from uncultured Clostridia bacterium, assembly GCA_945948915.1. Classification (GTDB taxonomy): domain Bacteria; phylum Bacillota; class Clostridia; order Christensenellales; family Aristaeellaceae; genus Ventricola. The sequence goes on from CAMFCQ010000002.1 coordinate 38,666, forward strand.
GGCCTTGGCCACCTGCAGGGGCAGCCCCGTGCAGTCACCCGCGGCGAACACGCCGGGCAGGCTGGTCTGCATCCTCCGGTCCACGCGGATGAACGCGCCGTCCATCTCAAGGCCCGGAATCAGCGAGGACAGCGCCATCGTCTCCCTGAAGATGAACACGCCGTCAAAGGCAAATTCCTGTCCGCCCGCCAGAAGGCCGGTGGCACGCGCCTCGCCGAGAATGGCCTCGGGCTTCTCCGCCCGCACGGCAATGCGCTCATCAAGCGCCTCGTCCGGCTTGCCGAAGTACGTCACCTGCGCGCACAGCTGCGAGAGCAGATTGGCCTCGGACACGGCCTCCGGCCCCTGGGCGATCACCGCCACATTCCTGCCGCGGTAGAGCATCGCGTCGCAGGTGCCGCAGTAGCTTACGCCGCGCCCGAGCAGCGCCTCCTCGCCGGGCAGGAGCCTGGGCTGCTTCGCGCCGGTGCACAGGATGATTTTGCGGGCCTCCACGAAGTCCGCGCCCAGCGACAGGGCGAAGTGCTCACCCATAGGAATGACCTGATGCACCACGCCGCCGCGAAGCTGCGCGCCCATCTCCTCCGCCTGCGTGCGCATGCGCTCGAGCAGCTCGCTGCCGGAGACCGACGGCAGGCCGGGGTAATTCTCAACGGATTCCGCGCGCGTCAGCCAGCCGGTGTTCTGCCCGATGACGACCACGGATTTCTCTCTCTTTCTGGCGTTGATGGCGGCGCTGTAGCCCGCGGGGCCCGCGCCGATGACGGCGATGTCAAACACTTCTGCTTTCCTCCATATTCTGTATCCGGCAGACAAAAAGCCGCAGCAACCTGCGGCTTCTGTGCGTTTACTTCTCGATCGGGATCTTTACGACGACCTTGCGGTAGTGCTTGGGAAACTCGTGATGGCAGCCCGGCTTGTGACCGTCGCTGGGGAACATGATGTAGAACATGCCCGGACGGATGGAAATGGTGGTGGACTTGCCGGAGTAGAAGTAGTTGTCGTGCTCCGCGTCTTCCTCCACGAGGTTCAGCTCCTGGATATGCGCCCAGGCCATGCGCTCGCCGCCGGCGATGCAGTACTGCAGATCGATGTAGTTCCTGTGGGCCTCCAGATTCGCAGAGTCAAGCGGACGGGTGTCGCCCTCGGAAACCGTGGCAAACAGGCCGTTCTCCAGCTCATAGCGGCCCGGCTCCAGATCCGGCGCCTCCGCGATGAACGCAAATGCCAGCTCCATATCCTTATGCAGCGCATAGTAGCGCTCCTGCTCTTCGATGCGATCGATGATCAAATGGATCAGCCTCCTTTTCAATCCATTCCATTATACGGCAATGCACAGTTTGCGTCAAGCGCCGCCGGTCTATGGTTCAATACTTTTACTTTTTACGGTTCATACCATGCGGCGAATTCCTCCACCGCCCGGCGGATGCGCTCGCTGCCCGTCCACATCTCCTCCACGCTGGTCACGCGGTTTTCACCCGCGGCCATCGCATGCATGATGCGGTCGCTCACGTCGCTTGAATGGTGGGAATAGTCAAAGTATTCGTCAAGATCGGTGATCCATTCCACGCGCGAGGAGAAATCGTAGATCTCCACGTTCGGGCAGCCCAGCAGCAGCTCGCACACCCGCGCGCGGGAACGGAACTGCTGCTCGGAAATGCCGCCGCGCGTCATCAGATACCAGTAGCCCACCGAATACGGCGGCATGTAGATCATAAACGTCGTTTCCGGGTGCGCCGTGATGTGGCGCAGCAGGTGCTCAGAGATGTTGCCCGTGGAGCGCTCGATGCGGTACTCCGGATCGGTCATCTCCTTCTGCTCAGATACGGGCGCGGTATCGTACACGCTCTGCGCCGCGAAGGTCACGTCCGTCCACTTGTACATGTCGTCGCGCTTGGTCTGCGTGCTCTTCCCGATGTTCCTGAGCATTTTGGGAATCTTCACCAGCAGCACGTCGCGGTTGAGCAGGTAGTTCACATCATCCAGCGGCTCGTCGTTCCACAGGTAGTCAATGATCTCCTCTTTGTCGTCCACCGGGCCCATCAGGCTGTACGCGTCCACGGCGAGGATCGCCAGCCTGAGCGTCTCCCCGCGCTTTTCCTTGGCGGCAAGGACGTGCTCCAGCTGCCAGCCCATCTGTGCGGTATGCGAGCCGCGCATGGGAAGCTTGACCGAGGAGACGCCGAAGCACGCGTCGATCACCGACGGGTTGCTCATCTCCACCATGGAGGTACCCAGGATCACGGCGTCATAGTCGTAATTTTTGGCGATGCCGGGGTTGTTGTAGCTCTCCTGATCGTACAGCGGCAGGATGGCGGATTCACGGTACTGCTCAAACGGATCGACGGCGTACGTCAGCGCCGCGCAGGCCGCAAGGCTCAGCAGCAGCGCGCCCAGCACGATGCGCGTCCAGCGCTTCTTCTGCATCCGCATTCTCCTTTCCGCAGGGGATGATCGGTATTCAGTTTACGGCACTTTTCAGGAATTGTCAATTCCCGCCGCGCAGGGTATAATATGCGTATATCGATTCAGGAAAGGAGCTGCTTTTATGGCCAATCCCAATATTCCCACCCCGCATATCACCGCGAAGGAGGGCGACTTCGCCCGCACGGTGCTCATGCCCGGCGATCCGCTGCGCGCCAAATTCATCGCAGAGACGTACTTTGAAAACCCCGTGCTGGTGAACAACACCCGCGGCGTGCAGGGCTACACCGGCACCTACAAGGGCAAGCGCGTCTCCGTCATGGCCTCCGGCATGGGCATGCCGTCCATCGGCATCTACTCCTACGAGCTGTTCAACTTCTATGGCGTGGAGAACATCATCCGCGTAGGCACCGCCGGCGGCATCGGCGACAACGTGAAGCTGCGCGACGTGGTGATGGGCATGAGCGCCTACACCAACTCGAGCTTCGGCCGTCAGTTCTTCGACGGCAACGTGGCCCCGTGCTGCTCCTTTAAGCTCCTGGACGCGGCTGTCTCTGCCGCGCGCAGGATGGGCATCGAGCCCAACGTCGGCGCGCTGTACTCCTCCGACATCTTCTACGACGAGGCCGGCGGCGCGGGCAAGCTCAAGAAGCTGGGCGTGCTGGCGGTGGAGATGGAATCCGCCGCGCTGTACCTCAACGCCGCGCGCGCGGGCAAGAACGCGCTGGCCATCTGCACCATCTCCGATCACCTCTTCACCGGCGAGGCCCTGCCCGCCCAGGATCGCCAGGTCGGCTTCACGCAGATGATGGAAATCGCGCTGGAGATCGCATAACGCATGAGCATCGAAAGAGCGAGGGCCCATCTCGCCAGATATGGGCTGGAAGACCGGATCCGGGAGCTGACGGTGTCCAGCGCGACGGTCGCCCTGGCGGCCGAGGCGCTGGGCTGCGAGCCGGCGCGCATCGCCAAGACGCTGTCCTTTGAAAACGGCGAGGGCGCGATTCTGATCCTCGCGGCAGGCGACGCGCGCATTGACAACGCAAAGTTCAAGCATCGCTTCGGCATAAAGGCGCGCATGCTGAGCGCAGAGCGGGTGGAGCCGCTCATCGGCCACGGCGTGGGCGGCGTGTGCCCGTTTGGCGTGAACGGCGGTATCCCGGTCTATCTGGATGAATCCCTCAGGCGGTTTGACATCGTCTATCCCGCCGCCGGCACGGCCGCCAGCGCGGTGATTCTTACGCTTTCCGAGCTGGAGCGCGCCAGCGAAGCGGACGGCTGGGTGGACGTCACCAAATAACCGACATCAAGGAGAACAACATGCTGAATCGACTTTTCATTTCCTCGGATATCGAGGGCACCTGCGGCATCTGCCACTGGGACGAGACTGAGCTGGGCAAGGCGGACTACGAGCCCTTCCGCCGCCAGATGACCGCCGAGGTCAGGGCGGCGTGCGAGGGCGCCATCGCCGGCGGCTGCGACGGCATTCTGATCAAGGATGCGCACGACAGCGCCCGCAACCTGCTCCCTGCCGAGCTGCCCGAGAGCGTGGAGATCTTCCGCGGCTGGGGCAGCGACATCCACGCCATGATGTCCGGCATCGACGCCAGCTTTGCCGGCGCGATCTTCACCGGCTATCACTCCGCCGCGAACATGGACACCAGCCCGCTGTCCCACACGATGAACACACAGAACTGCTCCATCACCATCAACGGCATTCAGGCCAGCGAGCTGGTCATCAACGCGTTCGTCTGCGCGATGGTGGACGTGCCGCTGCTGATGGTCGCGGGCGACGTGGGCGTGTGCGAGCAGGCCAAGCGCCTGAACCCGAACATCCACACCGTGCCGGTGCAGCGCGGCTGCGGCAACGGCACCATCTCCATCCATCCCGCCGAGGCCGTGCGCCGCTACCGCGAGACGGCGGAGAAGGCCGTGCGCGAGGGCATTGCCAACCCGGACAAGTTCAGGATTGAGATGCCCAACAAGTTCGACGTGGAGGTCGAGTTCGTCAAGCACGCCAAGGCGCGCCGCGCCAGTTTCTACCCGGGCGTGCGCCAGACCGGCGCGCGCAGCGTGCGCTTCTCCTCGGACGCGTACTACGACGTGCTGCGCTTCTTCATGTTCTGCCTGTAACGAATCTGTATATCGCCAAAAACGCCGCCGGTCCACATTGCTGGATCGGCGGCGTTGATGATTCTGTCATGCTTTGACCGGTTTCCGGCGCACGGTCAGCGCGCGGAAGAGCACGGAGGTCACCGCCGCGCCCACGGCGATGGCCGCGACGGTCTGCACCGCCTCCAGGCCAAAGGCCGCAGCCGCCGCGCCGTTGTCCTCCACCAGCGCGAGCATCGCGCAGTAGAACGTGTATCCGGGCACGAGCGGCACCAGCGCGGTGAGCAGGAAGATGGTCGAGGGCATGCGCATCAGCCGCGCCTCGATCTCGCACAGCACCGCAATGACGACGGTGGCCAGAAAGTAGCTGAACATCGCGCCCTGTCCAAGCAGATTGACCATGACCTCGTAGAGCACATAGCCCAGCAGGCCCGTCAGCGAAGCGGGCAGCACGGTGCTCATCGGCGCGTTGAGCAAAAACGCATAGCCCAGCGTGCCGCCGAAGGAGCCGACGGAGTGCAGGACGATCTGCGATATCACGTCGTTCACAGCACGGCACCCCCCATCATGCCCATCAGCTTGAGGCCCGTATAGACGCCCAGCGCGATGCAAGCCGCCAGCAGCAGCGCCTCTACGGCGCGGGCAATGCCGGAAATGAGGTCGCCGTACATCGTATCGCGCACGGCGGTGGTCATCAGAAGACCCGTCAGCAGCGGCATGATGCCGCCGACAATCGCGGCGTTCACGTCGCCGTAGGGCACGATATAGGCTGCGGCCTGCGCGAGCGCGGCGGTCAGGAAGCCGCCGGAGAAATCAAAGAGCAGCGTGCCCATCGCCATGTGGGAAAACAGCGGCTGAATGGCCTGCACCGCCATGCCGATGAACAGCGCGACGAGCAGCGTGCCCAGGCCGCCGCCGAAGACCAGGCTGAAGGACGCGGCGGAGACGCCGTAGGCGACGATCAGTGTGAGCTGATGCAGCCCGCAGTCCGCCGCGATGTCGGCCAGCTCTTCCTCGGCCTCGTCTGCGCTGAGCTCTCCGTGCTCCACCCTGCGGGAGACGTCGTTGACGCGGGCCAGGCGGGACGTGTTGGTGCCGCGGTGCGTCACGCGGCGGATGCGCGACACGCCGCCGACGCTCACGAAGATGGAGGTCGGAAAGGCGACGATGTTCACGTCCTCAAGGCCCAGCCCGCTGGCCATACGCAGCGCGGTCTCCTCGACGCGGTAGGTTTCGCCGCCGTTTTCCAGCGCCAGCTGCGCCGCCTGGCAGATGAGGCGGATCTTCTGCGTCTCCGGCTGGGTGGTTTCAGAAATCAGCATGTCATGTTCTCCTCAAGCGAAGGGTTTCCATCAATCGCGATGATTATAGCGGCTTTGTGCTTTCTTGTCAATGGCAGCCAGTGGCGCTCCCACTTCCGAATAGACTTCATGTTTTTCGGTGCCCGCCGCTCATCAGTTTACGCAATTTCCTGTCATTGCAAAAAGCACCATCCCCTTGAGAGGACGGTGCGCGAAAGCAGTATTCGAGGGCCTGTCGCCCGAAGAATACGGGTTAAAACCGGCGCGAAGCGCAAGTGGCCGATGCCACTGGCATCACGGCTGCTTGCCGATGTAGGCTAGGATGCCGCCGTCGACGTAGAGGATATGGCCGTTGACGAAGTTGGACGCGTCGGAGGCCAGGAACACCGCCGGGCCGCCCAGATCGTCCGCCTCACCCCAGCGCTCGGCCGGCGTCTTGGCGATGATGAACTGGTCGAACGGATGACGGCTGCCGTCCGGCTGGATCTCGCGCAGCGGCGCGGTCTGCGGGGTCGCGATGTAGCCCGGGCCGATGCCGTTGCACTGGATGTTGTACTTGCCGTACTCGGAGCAGATGTTGCGGGTCAGCATCTTCAGGCCGCCCTTCGCCGCCGCGTACGCGGAGACGGTCTCACGGCCGAGCTCGCTCATCATGGAGCAGATGTTGATGATCTTGCCGTGGCCCTTCTTGATCATGGACGGGATGACGGCCTTGGCGACGATGAACGGCGCGTTCAGGTCGACGTCGATGACCTGACGGAACTCGGCAGCGGTCATCTCGCACATCGGAATGCGCTTGATGATGCCGGCGTTGTTGACCAGGATGTCGATCACGCCGACCTCTTCCTCGATCTTCTTGACCAGCTCGCCCACCGCGTCCTCGTCACAGACGTTGCAGACATAGCCGTGCGCCTTGATGCCGGCCGCCTCGTAGTTGGCCAGGCCCTTGTCAACAAACTCCTGCTTGAGGTCGTTGAAGCAGATGGTCGCGCCCGCGGCCGCCAGGGCCTTAGCAATGGCGAAGCCGATGCCGTAGGAAGCGCCGGTGACCAGCGCGACCTTGCCGTCAAGACGGAAGCTGTTCATATAATCGTTCATGGGAAAAACCTCCTTGAATGGTTTGTTTGCACATTTAGAATGACCACGCCTTTTTTCAGGCAGTTTTCAAGGGCTCTCCGCCCGCAGAAAACGTCCCTAAAGCAAAGCGAAGCATAGTGGCTGCGGCCGCCGGCCGCTTACAGCAGATCGAGCGGGCTCAGGTTGTCCATGTCGTCAAACTCCTGATTCTCGCCGCACATGCCCCAGATGAAGGTGTAGTTGCTCGTGCCGACGCCCGTGTGGATGGACCAGGACGGGGAGATGACGGCCTGCTCGTTGTGCAGGATGACGTGGCGGGTTTCCTTCGGCTCGCCCATCATGTGGAAGATGACGTTCTCATCCTTCACGTCGAAGTAGAAGTAGACCTCCATGCGGCGCTCGTGCGTGTGGCAGGGCATGGAATTCCAGTTGCTGCCCGGGGCGAGCTGGGTCATGCCCATGCACAGCTGGCAGGACTGCATGACGGCCGGATGGATGTACTGGTTGATGACGCGCTTGTTGCAGGTCTCGCTGCTGCCCAGCGGGCGCTTGTTGGCCTTGTCGATGTCGATGTGGACGTTCGGGTAGGTCTTGTGCGCGGGGCAGGTGTTGATGTAGAACTTGGCGGGGTTGGCGCCGTCCTCGCTCTCCATTTTGATTTCCTTCGCGCCCATGCCGACGTACAGGCCGTCGTACTGCTTGAGCTCGTAGACGACGCCATCGACGGTGATTTTGCCCTTGCCGCCGATGTTGATGACGCCCATCTCGCGGCGCTCCAGGAACGTATCCGAGCACAGCTCCTTGCAGCCGACCAGCTCCACCGCCTTCGTCACCGGCATCACGCCGCCGGCGATAATGCGGTCAAAGTGGGAATAGGTGAGCATCGCCTCGTCGGCGACGAAGATGGTTTCAATGACGTATTCGCTGCGCAGGCGATCGGTGGTATAGTGCTTTGCATCCGCAGAGGCGGACGGCTGACGGACAGTCAACTGCATGGGATAGCCCTCCTCCAAATCATGGTCGTAAACTCGCAGACAGATCCATCTTATGGATAGCATCAGTATAACACAACTTTTGTTCAAACGCCATAGGATTAAGCAAAATAGGCGGTTTTTTTTAAAATTCTCATACAGGTTCGACAACTGGTCGGATGTATACAAACAGCCCGCATAATTCTCCTTCAAAATGGAAAAATAGCGGGAAAGTCAGTGAAAAAAACGGAGAGGGAGGGCTTTCCATGGAGGACGCCGTGACGCTGCTGCCGCTGCTTTCGCGCAATCTGGACGTCTTTGCGGACCGGCTTGGCGCACCCCTTAACGCCGACGTGCTCGTGCGCCGGTTTGGGAGCGGCGCGTTTGAATCGGCGATTGTGGCCATCGACGGCATGGTCGATGTCGAGGCGATCAACGAGAACATCCTCAAGCCCTGCATGAACCTGCCCCATGACGCCGGCGCGGACGTGCCCGGGGAGGAGCGCACAGCGTACATCGTCAAAAACGCCGTGTCCATCCTGCCCGCCAAGCTGAAGGACAACGTGGACGAGATCCTTGCCGACGTGCTCAGCGGGCAGTGCGTGCTGCTGTGCGAGGGCTGCACGCTCGGCTGTGTGATGGACGTGCGCGGGTTTGACAAGCGGAGCATCGGCAAGCCGGAGGTCGAGCATGTGGTGCTCGGCCCGCACGAGAGCTTCACCGAGTCCATCCGCACGAACATCACGCTGCTGCGGCGCATCGTGCAGCGCGAGGAGCTGGTGACGGAGTTTGTCCGCGCGGGCGGAAAGATGAAGACGCGCTGCGCGCTGATGTATCTGCGGGGCACGGCGGATGAGGCGCTGATCGCCCGCATCCGCGCGCGGCTCGAGGGCTGCACGTACGATTTTGCGCTGACCAGCGGCGAGGTGGAGCAGCTTCTGGAGGACAGCCCGCTCTCCCTGATTCCCGACACCATCCGCACCGAGCGCCCGGACCGCGCCGCCTCCTTCCTTGCGGAGGGGCAGATCGTCGTGCTCACGGATGGCTCACCCGCGGCCATCGGCGCGCCGGCGACGTTCTTCCATCACCTGCACACGCCGGACGACGCCTCCATGCGCTGGCAGTACGGCACCTATCTGCGCATCGTGCGGCTGATCGGCATGCTGATTCACGTCTTCCTGCCGGGCCTGTATCTGGCGCTGCTGCGCTTTCACCAGGAGCTGTTTTCCCCCATGCTGCTGACCAGCGTGTACGAGACCAGCTCCCGCATCCCGATCCCGGCGTATCTGGAGGCGCTGATCATGACGCTGGCGTTTGACCTGATCAACGAGGCGGGGCTGCGCGCGCCGGGCACGATGGGCAATGCGCTGGGCATCGTCTCCGGCCTGATTCTGGGCGAGAGCGCCGTGAGCGCGGACATCGCCTCGCCCCTGCTGCTCATCGTGGTGGCGGCCAGCGGCCTGGGCGGCTTCTGCGTGCCCAGCTATGCGCTGAGCATCGGCCTGAAGATCGTGCAGCTGCTGTTCCTCACGGCGGGCGCGGCGGGCGGGCTCTACGCGATGGCGCTGCTGCTTTTGTGCCTGCTGTGCGCCGCATGCGCCATGAATTCCATTGGCTCGCCGCTGACCGCGCCCATCACGCCGCCCCGGCGCGCCAATCCCGACTTCCTTGTGCGCCTGCCGATGAAATACCAGAAAGCGAGAGCCTTCTTTGCCAACCGGCATGATGCCTAATAGAAACGGGCTATCAGTGCGAAGCGAAGAAGGGGTCTGGGGACCAGTCCCCAGGCTAGGGGTTTGGGGGATGAAATCCCCCAACGTTCCTATATCGCGAAGCGATCAGAAGAAAAGCAGTCAGGGAGCGAAGCGTTACCTGACGGAGCTTATACTAATTCGCAGTTAAAATGCCTAATAGAGTGCATCAGATTTTTCGCTCTGACGAAGCCGAGTGAAGTGAGGCGTACTGGAGGTACGTTGAACGGAACAAGGCAAAGTCAGAGCGGAAAAGATGGTGCGCGGATTAGGCATTTTAACAAGAATTAGTATTAGCACATAGCTGTTTCTATTTGAACACAGTATACATCCTGCAGCCCTGCGTCCGAGACCGCTGCTTTGCAGAAAGGATTTCCATCAATCATGACAACGCTTGAAAGCCGTGTGCGCGCGTCCTGGCGCGTGCAGGCCTGTGCAGCCGGGCTGTGCGCGGGCACGCAGGTCTTCCTCTTCGGTACCGGCATCGCCATGCCCATCGCGCTTGGCGGCTCGTGGATCGCCTCGCTGGCCGCGCTGCCCGCGGCGGCGCTGACGGCAGCCGTCTGCCGCCGCGCGCTGACGCTGCCCCAAACGCACGGAAAGCTGACGGGCGCGCTGCATCTGCTGCTGGCCCTCACGCTTCTCCTCAACGCCGCGTTCGCGCTGTGCGGCCTGGTCAGCCTGGCCGCACAGACGCTGCTGGTGCAGGCGCGCGCGCTGTGGAGCACAGCGGTGGCACTGGCTGCCGTCGCGCTGTGCGCGCTGACCGGCGGCGCGCCCCGGCTGTGCTTTGCGCTGCGCTTTGCGCTGCCCGTGCTGCTTGCGCTGCTGACGGCCCTGTGCGTGCCGATGGAAGTCCCGGCGGGCCTGTTTCCGATTCTGGGTGCGGGCGTCACGGAGCTGGGCGCTGCGGCGGCCTGCATGCTGGGCGCGGCTTCCCCGCTGCTGATGCTCCTGCTGCCGCCGCAGGCGCTTGCGCGCGGGGGTGAGGCGGCCAGGCGCTGCCCCGTGCCGGCGGCAGGCTTCTTTGTCGGGCGCGCGCTGGCCGGCGCGGCGGCGGGCGTGCTGCTGCTACTTGCCGCCAGCGTGAATTCGACGTATGAGGCCCTCCTGAAGAGCAGCGGATGGGGCGAGCGCCTGCGCATCGTCTTCGGCGGGCAGATGCGCGGCGGCCTGATTCAAACGCTGCTGACCGTCTGCCAGATGATGGCCATGGCGCTGCTGGCCGTCTGCATGCTCGCCTCCGCCGAGCAGGCGCTCCTGCGCGCCCTCCCGAAGGCCAAAAAGGGCCGCGCGGGTCTGGCGGCGCTCGTGCTGCTGCTGGCGGGGTGCATGGCGGCGCTGATCGTCTTTGGCATGACCCCGGCGCTGTTCGCCGCGCCGCTGCTGGTTCTGCCCACGGCAGCGCTGCTGATCCTTCACAAACGGTTGGGAGGGAAAGACGGATGAAACGCCTTGCGCTGGCCCTTCTCCTGCTGGGCAGCCTGCCGCTGCTCACCGGCTGCGGCGGCGGGCAGGAGATCGAGAGCTGCCTGTTTGTGCTGTCCATGGCGGTCGACCCCGCGCCGGACGGGAACATGACCGTGACGGTCAAGGCGCTCTCCGGCACGCAGGAGGACACGTCCTCCTCCGGCGGGCGCGGCGGCGAGGCCTCCTCCGCGCAGGAGGCGGGCAGCGAAGGACAGGGCGGGCAGGAGGCCCATTCCGGGCTGGAAACCTCCGAGCTGGGCTACATCGTCCTGAGCGCAACCGCCCCCAGCTGCCTGCGGGCGCTGAGCATGCTCAGCGCGACCACGCCGCGCACGGTCAACCTCTCCCAGCTGCGGGAGATCGTCGTCAGCCGCGCGCTGGCCGAGACCGACGCGACGCTCTCCATCCTCCGGGAAATCCACTCGATGTACCGCGCCAACGGCGAGGCGATCGTCGTCGTCACGCCGGACGACGCGGGCGACTTCATCCGCCGCCAGCGCGCGATTCTGGGCGTGCGGCTGTCGAAGTACCTCGAGGTGCTCTTTGAGCACTTCTCCGAGATCGACACCATCCCGCCCAATGCGCAGCTTTCCTCCGTCATTCAGGCGATGGAGTCGGACACCATCGACGCAGCGGCGGTCTACGCAGCGGGCAATACCTTTGACAGCACGCTCGTGCTCTCAGGCGGCGCGGACCTTGACCGCCTGCCCGGCCATCTGCCGCGCACCTCCCCCGCCGAAAACGAATACCTGGGCGCGGCGCTCTTCTCCGGGCCGAGGATGGTCGGCACACTCACCGGCGAGGAAACCGGCCTTTTGTGCCTGATGATGGGCAAGGCGCAGCGGCGCACGACGTTCATCGGCAGCGCGCAGTACAGAACCAACCTGCCCACACGCGTGCGGCGCACAATCGACGAGGACGGCGCGCTGCACGTGCGCATTACCATGAACCTCACACGCACCGCCGGCGAGACGCAGCAGTCCGCGCAGGAGATCGCCGCCGACATCGAGCGCTCCTGCGTGAGCGTCCTGCTCAAGCTGCGCGCAGCCTCCTGCGACGCGGCGGGCTTTGGCCGTCTGGCCATCCGCCGCTGCCTCACCGTGCCCCAGTGGGAAGCGCTTGACTGGCCCGGCGTCTACGAGACGCTGCCCGTGCGCGTCTCGGCCAGCGTGAAGGTCTTGTAACGCGCCGGGCAAAGGTGGTATACTGGGAGCAGCACTTCAGAAACGGAGAATGCACATGCTCATCGACGTATACGATTTTGACGGCACGATTTACGACGGCGATTCCACGGTGGATTTCGTGCGCTTTTCCCTGTCCCGTCATCCCGGGATGATCCTCGGCCTGCCGCGCGTGGCGCTGGCGGCGCTCCGCCTGGCGGCAGGGCGCAGCAATCTCACGCAGTTCAAGAGCGTGCTCTTTTCCGAGATGAGCAGGCGCTTCAGCCTGGAGGACGAGGCCCGCGCCTTTTGGGAGAGCGAAAGGACGCGCAGCAGGCTCGGCGCATGGTTTGAGCACACGCCTCGCGACCTGCCCATCGTGATCGCGTCCGCCTCGCCGGAGTTTGAGCTCACGCACGCGGCGAAAATCCTGGGCGTGCCCACGCTCATCGGCACGCAGTGCGACATGAAGACCGGCGAGCTGACCGGCAAAAACTGCAAGGGCGCACAGAAGATCGCGCGCATCCGCGAGGTTTTCGGCGAGTTTGAGGTGCGCGCCATGTACACCGACGACGCAAAGGCCGACGGCCCGCTGCTGGAGATCGCGCAGGAGAAGTACATCGTCACGCACGGACAGGTCAGGAAAATCTAATACGATTTTCTATATAGAAACGAGCTATAAACGCGAAGCGAAGAAGGGAGTCTGAGGGACTGTGTCCCTCAGGCTAGGGGTTTGGGGGATGAAATCCCCCAACGTACCCCATCAAGCACATCAGGGAGGAACGAGTATGAAGAAGATGGAGAACATGAGCGGCTTCTTTGTCGCCGCGATCACCCCGTTTGACGAGAACGGCCAGTTCAGCGCGAAGGCGCTGCACGCGCTGATGGACAGGACGATTGCGCAGGGCGCAGCCGGCTTCCTGATCGGCGGCAGCAGCGCGGAGTGCCCGCTGCTCACGCACAGGGAGCGCATCGACGGCCTGATGGCCGCCGCGCACTACGACGGCCGCGAAAAGACGAAGCTGATGGCCTCCGTCGCGTCCATCTCCACCGACGAAGCGATGGAGTACGCCAAGGCCGCCGAGACGCTTGGCTACGACGCGATGATCTCCACCGTGCCCTACTACTACAAGTTCGGCATGAAGCAGATCGCGGAGTACTTCGTGAAGCTGCGCAATCACGCCGACGTGCCGCTGTTTCTGTACAACTTCCCGGGCAACACGGGCGTGGAGATCGACATCGACAGCGATTACATCCGCGGCATCCTGACGGACGGCACCATCGCCGGCGTCAAGCAGACGAGCCTGAACCTGTACCAGATGGAGCGCATCAAAAACCTCAACGATCAGCTGGTGATGTTCGGCGGCTTTGACGAGGTGTACATCGGCGCGCGCATGCTCGGTGCGGACGGCGCGATCGGCTCCACGTTCAACTTCACGCTGCCGCTGTTCACCAGGATCGAAGCCGCGTATACTGCCAAGGACTACGAGCTGGCGCAGCAGCTTCAGCGCCGCGCAAACAACATCATGCAGGCGCTGGTGTCCTGCTCGCTGTTCCCGTCCATCAAGCACATCCTCAAGGTGCAGGGGCTTGACGTGGGCGGCTGCCGCGCGCCGTTCCCGACGCTGACGCAGGAGCAGAAGGCGTACATCGAAAAGGTGGTTGCCGAGAACCTGTAACGCTGTCCTTATCGAAGCAGGCGATAAGCAAAAAACGGAGTCCGAGGGATGAATCCCCCGGACTCCTTTGGTTTTGCTCCGGATTACTTCTGTGCGCCGTCCTTCACCATGTCGTCCAGATTCAGGATGCCGGCTGCGCCCGTGCCGACCACGCCGGGCAGCTCGCCGTTCCAGTTCTCCGCGAGGGTGCTGAGGATGGTCTTATCCGTCAGCTTCTGGCCGATCTGCTCCAGGCGGTACGCCTCCGCGTCAGCCGCCAGCTTCACCGCGTCGGCCTCCGCCTGGGCGGCGATGAGCGTGGACTGCGCCTGGGCCTCGGCGGCGATGCGCACGCGCTCCGCCTCCGCCTCGGACTGCTTGATGGATACCTGCTTCTCTCGCTCAGCCTGCGCGATGGCCGTCTCGTTCTCGGTCGCGGCCTTCTTCTTGAGCTGCTCGGCCACCTGCTTGCTCTCCACCGCGGAGATGAACTCATCGGAGAAGTCGAAGTCGATAATGTTGAAATCGGTGATCGAGATGCCGATCTGGGAGAGCTTCGCGTCCAGCTCGTCGCGCATCTTGTCCGAGGACTCGGCGCGCTTGGAGATCAGCTCCTCCGCCGTGTACTGCGCGCAGACGGACTTGAGCACCTCATGCGTCGCCGGAACGATCAGGTTGTCCTCGTATGCCGTGCCCGTGCTCTTGTAGATGGCAAACGTCTTCTCCGTCTGCAGGCGGTAGTTGACCGCCAGCGTCGCGGAGACGGTCTGGATGTCCTTGGAGAAAGCCTCGGTGCTCAGCTCCAGCTTCTTGACGCGGTTGTCCATCGAGACGATCTTCTGCACGAACGGAATCTTGAAGTGCATGCCCTCCGGCAGCGCCGTGTCCTCCACCTTGCCCATCGTGAGCATGATGCCCGTGGAGCCGACCGGCACCGTGGCAAAGCAGTTGGGCAGGACGATGAGCGCCAGCACAGCCGCAACCGCCAGCAGCGCAAAGCGCCGGATGATTTTCAGTGACGTATTCATAGGTTCTCCTTTCGCCGGGCTTTGCCCGTGCCGTTGTATCTGTATCGCTGATGTGAATCCATCATATCACAGCGCCTGCGCGGGGACAATGCTTCCGCTTCATGGAAATGTGTCGATTTTTCAGCTTCCGTCAAAAAGCGGGACGGAATCCGCATTCCGCCCCGCCTGTGTTTTCTTATTCCCCCAGCACATCCCACAGCCGCTGGAGCTCCTCCTGGCTGCCGTACTCCAGCACGATCTTGCCCTTGCTCTCGCTGCCCTGCATGGACACCTTCAGGCCCGTGGCGCTGCGCAGGCGCTCGCGCAGCTCCTCGTATTCCACCGGCAGCGGCACGGCCCTGGGCTTCTCCCGCTGGGGCTGCGCCGCCTGCTTGGCCATGTTTTCCAGCTGGCGCACAGACCAGCCGTTTTGCACCGTCTTGGCAAAAAGCGCCGCCTGCAGCTTCTTGTCCGCGATGCCGGCCAGCACGCGCGCGTGGCCTGCCGAAATCGCGCCGTCGATGACGGCCTGCTGCATCGCCCGGGGCAGATTGAGCAGGCGCAGCAGATTGGCCACCGCCGGGCGGCTGCGGCCCAGGCGCTCGGAAACGGCCTCCTGCGTCAGCGCGCACTCGTTCATCAGGGTGTAGATGCCCTGCGCCTCCTCGATCGGGTTGAGGTTCTCGCGCTGGATGTTCTCAATGAGCGCGGCCTCCTGGCGCTTGATCTCGTCCCATTCGCGCACGATCGCCGGGATCGTCTCAAGCCCCGCCAGCCGCGCGGCGCGCCAGCGGCGCTCGCCCGCGATAATCGTATAGCGCGCCCCGCTGCGGGCGACGAGAATCGGCGAGAGCACGCCGCTGTGACGGATGGAGTCCGCCAGCTGGGCAAGCGCCTCGTCGTCAAACTTCTTGCGCGGCTGATCGCGGTTGGGATCGATATCGCCAAGTTTGATCTCCACGACCGCATCCGCAGGCGCGGCGGCAGGCTCGTATTGATGGCCTACGGACTCGACGACCTCTTCCACATCCGGCAGGATCGCGCTCAGGCCCCTGCCCAGTCCCAATTTCTTCGCCATGACAATCTCCTTTATTCAAGCCGTTTCCCGCCCGGTTTCTTTATCGGCCATGCCGGTTATCTCGCCAGGAATTCCTTCGCCAGCGCCTGATAGCTCTGCGCGCCCAGCGAGCGCGGATCGTACAGGTGGATCGGCAGGCCGTGGCTGGGCGCCTCGCCCAGGCGCACGTTGCGCGGCACGACGGTATTGTATACCTTGCCCTTGAAAACCTTGCGCACCTCCTGCGCGACCTGGATGCCCAGGTTCGTGCGCGCGTCGAGCATCGTGAGCACCACGCCCTCGATGCTCAGCCTGCGGTTGATCTTCTGCACCTTCTGGATGGTGCCCATCAGCGCGCTCACGCCCTCCAGCGCATAGTATTCGCACTGGATTGGGATCAGCACGCCGTCCGCGGCGCACAGCGCGTTGAGCGTGATCAGGCCCAGGGACGGCGGGCAGTCGATGAAGATATAGTCAAACTCGGCGCGGGCGGCCTCCAGCGCCTCGGCAAGCACATGCTCGCGCCCCTCCACGCCCGCCAGCTCGATCTCCGCCCCCGCCAGGCGGATGTCCGCCGGGAGCACAAAAAGCGTCTCCACCTGCGTCCTGATGAGCGCGTCCTTCAGCTCCACCTCGCCGGCCATGACCTCGTAGACGGTTGGCGTGGTGCTCTTCACGCGCACGCCCAGGCCGCTTGAGGTATTGCCCTGCGGATCGGCGTCCACCACCAGCACGCGGTAGCCCTCGCTGGCCACGCACGCGGAGAGGTTGACGCTGGTGGTCGTCTTGCCGACGCCGCCCTTCTGATTGGTGATTGCAATGATTTTAGCCATGGTTGTTGATCCTCGGAATCATGATAATTGTCCGTTCTCGGTGAGCACCTGCACGTAATACGCGCGGTCCGTTTCGTCCATCGGGAAGCGGCGGACCAGCTCGCGCATCGCGGCAAAGGAGCCCTCGCGCGAGAAATCGCACAGCGCGTCGCGCACGCTGGCGCTCACCGGCAGGCTCTCATACGAGAGCGCCAGCAGCCTGTCCGCCAGGTCGTGAATGAACGCGCTGGTGATGCGCACGCGGCGCCCGCTGT
Source organism: uncultured Clostridia bacterium (assembly GCA_945948915.1). Classification (GTDB taxonomy): domain Bacteria; phylum Bacillota; class Clostridia; order Christensenellales; family Aristaeellaceae; genus Ventricola. The sequence goes on from CAMFCQ010000002.1 coordinate 55,741, forward strand.
TCAGCGCGACGACCATGGTGCCCTGCGAGCCGGTAAAGACGGCGTTGAACACGGCGGAATCGATCTGCGCAAGCAGCGTGGAAAGCGCGGCGTCAGTGCGCATGAAGCGCACCAGCGACTGGTTGACCGCATAGACCAGCTCCGGGCAGCGCTCAAGCAGCGCATCGCCCAGCGCCATGCGCAGCATCGCCTCAATCCTGTCAATCCTGTTTGCCACCGTATCTCACCGCCGTTTCATCTGCACAGTCCGGTATCTTATTCTACACGCATTGCCCGTTCTCCCGCAAGGGGGTGCGGGGAAAAACAGGAACTTGCTCAGTCGTCCGTCTCCGGCTGCGGCATGCTCGAGAGCAGCGTCACCAGCACCCCGGCAAAGACGAACAGCGCGATGCACACCGCAAAGGGCAGGCGCAGGGACACCTCGGCCATCTGCCCGATGAGGCTGGGAAAGACCGCCGTCAGCAGCGAAACCGTGCCGTAGACGAGGCCGCACACGCGGGCGCGCTCCTCCTCGCCGGCGTTGATGAACATCAGCGAGCTGGTCGAGGGCGAGAGGATGGACAGGGCCGCGGCCTCCAGCAGCGTGCTCAAAAGCAGCATGAAGACGGCTGCCGCGCCTCTGGGCGATGCCAGCAGCAGCGCCATGGCCGCGATGTGCATCGCAAGACCGCCGAGCATCGGGCGCTTCATCGGCAGGCGCGTCACGCGCGGCACGAGGAAGAGCACGCACAAAAGCGTCATCAGCGATTTGGTCGTGGAAAAGAAAACCACGTTGCCCTGCGCAATGCCCAGCTCCCGGCACGCCAGCAGCGACCAGTAGCTGTTGGTCAGCGTGGTCACCAGCGAATAGGAGGCGACGATGCCGAAGGTCAGCAGCATCCGCCTGTTCAGCACGGTCCGGATATACACGTCCTTGCACTCATACAGCAGGCGGAAGATGCTCTTGCTTTTTGTGGCCTCCATGCGCCGGCGGCCCACGCTGGTTTCGACGGAGAATTTCTGCACAAGGATGAACTTGACCGTCATGGAGACGAACGTCACGCCGTAGAGCACGCGCATTGTGGGCACCAGGCCGAACGCGTCGATGGCGAGCTTGGACAGCGGCGCAAAGAACGCGGAGAACAGCCCCAGCATCTGCGTCAGGGAGAACGCGGGCATGATGTCCTCCTGCTTCATGTCGTCGATGAGCAGAAGCGACCAGGAGTTCTCCGTCACGCGCCACGCGCCGTTGAAGACGGCCGCCGCGGCAAACCAGTGGAAGTCCTGCGAGATCATCCACAGGAACTCCGGCACGGACCAGGACAGCGTGTCAAACAGAAACGTCGTCCTGCGCCGGCCCAGCTTGTCCGTGACCACGCCGGAGAGCACGGCAAAGATCACCTGCGAGACGATGTTGATCGAGGCCACATAGCCGATCTGCGCGGGCGACAGGCCCAGCGCCGCCATATACAGCGACGCATACGGCAGGCACAGGTTGTAGGGAATGCCCCACAGCGGCTCCGGCCACAGGCAGGCGCGGGCGTTGCCCTTCAGGCCCATCAGGAAAGAAAGCATCGGGTTCTTCATCAGCCCGTTTTTCAGCCGTTTCATCGTGCGCATCCTCCGTCCACTCCGCATGCCAAAGGTCAACCGATATTATACAGGAGGCCATGACTGAATGCAAGGCGCTTATCCGTTTACTTTTGCGCCGTTTGGGGGTATACTGAATTATTCGAAGCTGTACAGGCAATCCCTGTGAAAAGGAGGTTTTCCATGCTTTCATCCGACCTTTGCTCCCGGGTGCTTTCGCGCGCGCTGCGCGGCGGCGGCACATTCGCGGAGATCTTTTACGAGGACACCCGCTCCTTCGGCATGACGCTGCGCTCTGGCAAGATCGAAAACGCCGCCGTCTCGCGTCCTCGCGGCGCGGGCATCCGCATCTACGACGGCCTGCGCTCCATCTACGTCTACACCTGCGATGTGACGCAGCAGGGCCTTCTGCGCGCCGCCGACCGCGCCGCCGCCGCCGTGACCGACACCCGCGGCACGGGCCGCGACGTGATCCTGCATGAAAAGACATTCACCGATATGCACCCGGTGAAGGCGCCGGTGCTGGGCGTTGACGCGCAAAGGCGCGCGGACGTGCTGCGCGCCGCGGACAGCGCCGCCCGCGCGGTCTCCGGCCGCATCACGCAGGTGTCCTGCGGCCTGCTTGCCCGCGAGCAGCACGTGCTCATCGCCAACAGCGAGGGCCTGTATACCGGAGACACGCGCACCTATACCCGCCTGACCTGCGCCGCCATCGCCAGCGACGGCGCGGAGAACCAGACCGGCACGGACAGCCCCGGCGCGCTGATGGGCTTTGAGCTGTTTGAAAGCCGCGTCGATCCCGAAAAGAGCGGACAAAAGGCCGCCAAAACCGCCGTCACCATGCTCGACGCGCCGTATGTGCAGGCGGGCGATATGCCGGTGGTCATCGCCGGGGGCTTCGGCGGCGTGATCTTCCACGAGGCCTGCGGCCACTCGCTCGAGGCGACGAGTGTGGAGCCCGGCATGAGCGAATTTGCCGGCAAGCTGGGAGAGCAGATCGCCGCGCCGTGCGTCACCGCCATCGACGACGGCACCATGCCAAACGAGTGGGGCAGCGAAAACATCGACGACGAGGGCACGCCGACCACGCGCCTTGTGCTCATCGAAAACGGCATCCTTAAGAACTACATGATCGACCGGCTCAACGGCCTGAAGATGGGCATGGCGCCCACCGGCAGCGGACGCCGCGAGAGCTACGCCTACGCGCCGACCAGCCGCATGCGCAACACGTTCATCGCGGCGGGACACGACGACGAGGACGAGATGATCCGCACCATGGGTGACGGCCTGTACGCCGCGCAGATGGGCGGCGGCAGCGTCAACCCCGCCACCGGCGAATTCAACTTCGCCGTGCAGGAGGGCTATCTGGTCAAAGACGGCAGGATCGTCTCGCCCGTGCGCGGCGCGTCGCTCATCGGACGCGGCAGCGAGATCCTCATGCGCATCGACCGCGTGGGCAGGGAGATGACCATGGGCCAGGGCATGTGCGGCTCGCGCAGCGGCAGCGTGCCCACGAACGTCGGCCAGCCGACCATCCGCGTCAGCCGCCTGACTGTCGGCGGAAAGTGAGGGAACGCATATGGAAAAGAGCTTTGAAAACCAGATGAACGCCTTCGCCGACAGGGCACTTGCCGCCGCGCAGGCCGCTGGCATCTCCCCTGCCGAGGCGACGTATTCCCTGAGCGAATCCTTCTCCGTCCGCGTGCGCGCGCAGAAGCTGGAGGACTACAAGGTCTCCGACCGCTTTCAGCTCACGCTGCGCGGCTGCTGGCATGGCCGCATCGGCACAGCAAAGACGCAGGCGATGGACGAGGAGAGCCTTGACCTGCTCATTCAGGGCGTGAAGGAGAGCGCCGAGCTGATCGAAACCGATGAGCAGGACGAGATTCTGCCGCCGGACGCGCATTACGACGCGGTGTGCAATTACAGTGACGCGCTGGATGCCGTCACCGCGGAGGACAAAATCGCGCTGGCAATGCGCATCGACGATCGCCTGTGCGCCGCCGACGCGCGCATCACCCCCGACGACACCGTCGTCTCCACCGCCGGCGAGGTCTTCTGCCTCAGAAATACGCTGGGCCTCCATCTGTCGCACAGCAGCAACATGATCTATGCCTACGCCAGTTGCCTGGCCAGAGAGGGCGAAGCCGCCTCCACGGGCTTTAAGCTCCTGTGGGGCTACGCCATGGAGGACGTCAGCCCCTTCGACGTGGCCGACGGCTGCGTGAAGGACGCGCTGGACAAGCTGGGCGCGGGCCGCCTGCCCAGCGGCGCGCGGCGCGTCGTCATCCGCAACAACGCCATGGCCGACCTGCTCTCCACGTTCAGCGGCGTGTTCTCCGCGGACAACGCGCAGAAGGGCCTGTCCCTGCTCGCCGGCAAGGAGGGCACGGCCATCGCCAGCCCGGCGGTCACGCTGGTTGACGACCCGCTGATGCCCTGGGGCATGGGCAGCTGTCCTTTTGACCGCGAGGGCGCGGCGACGATGAGCAAGAACGTCATCGACGGCGGCGTGCTGCGCACGCTGCTGCACAACCGCAAGACCGCCAAAAAAGCGGGCGTGCAGACCACCGGCAACGCCGCCGGCGCCGGCACCGTCGCGCCGAGCAACCTGTACATCGCGCCCGGCCAGGCGCCGCTTGACGATCTGCTCGCGCGCATGGGCGACGGCCTGCTGATCACCGAGGTCAGCGGCCTGCACGCCGGCGCGAACCCCATCAGCGGCGACTTCTCCCTGCTCTCGCGCGGCTTTGAGATCGCAAACGGTCAGATCCAGCGCGCGGTGGAGCAGTTCACCGTCGCGGGCAACTTCTTCACGCTCCTGCAGGAGATTGAGGGCGTGGGCAGCGATCTGCTGTTTGAGGGCTCGCCCATCGGCAGCCCGAGCGTCGCGGTGAAGGCGATGAGTATCGCGGGGGAATAACGATTTCATCATAAAGGGGCACCTGTCGGTGCCCCTTTTATGATCTCTTCCGCCTTCCCGCCATCCGCTGTGCCGCGCCGCATGCGCCCCATGCCAGCGCCGCGCCGAGCGTGTCGATCCCCACGTCCACGGCGCTCGGCCCGCGATCCGCCACAAACGCCTGATGTCCCTCGTCCGTGGCGGCATAGCAGGCGCACAGGCACAGCGCCGCAAGGCCCGGCCTGCGCGCGCCGCTTTTTTCAAGTGCCCGGCGGTATAGGAAAAACAAAACCGCGTACTCCGCCATGTGCGCACCCTTGCGCACCAGCAGATGGATGGCGTCCATCGGGACGCCCGACGCCGCGTCCTCCCCAAGGAGAAAGGAAATCGCCGACAGCACAAGCTGCGCAAGACGCCCGCTCTGTGCCCCGGAGACATCGCCGGGCATCGCGCTCATCAGGAAAATCACGCCCATCCACGTAAGCGCGCCAAGCCACGCCTTCACCTTGTCCATGCCGTTTTCCTCCCTGATCCTTTTTTGCATATCTGTTCACAGGATATCATATTTGACCGGTTTTTGCAAAAAGTGCTTGAGTTTTCATCATCGTCTGGTATAATAAATAGAAGAATTCTCCTTGTTTGTCAAGCAAACCATATGAAGCATATTCTCATTTCGGGAGGTATGACCTATGAAAAAAAGAATGACCGCGGCGCTCGCGGCGGCAAGCCTGCTTTTCGCCGTCGGCGCGTTTGCCGAGGACAATGCCGCACTGCCGGGCACGCGTGATGACGCTGCCGCCGTTGTCAATACCCCGGCGGCCATCGAGGCGGCGCAGCCCGCCGAAGCAGCCGCCGAGCCGGAAATCGAGGCGTCCGCCGCGGCTGCCGCCGAACCGGCTGAAACGACGGAAGTGAAGACCGCCGGCGCCAAGCAGCCCGCGGGCGAGCTGGAGATCACCGAGGAATACCGCTGGTTCATCAGCCAGTACAAGCACATCCGCGGCCGTACCGTCCGCTACTATGACAACGTGTACGCCTACAACCACGGCGACTACTATCTGACGCCGTTTGACAGCAAGGTGCCCGAGGAGTACCTGACCGTCGATGAGTCCGGCACCTACGCCGTCGCGCCGATCGTGCTGGACATCACCGACGCCATGCGCGTCGCCCTCTACGGCGGCGATGTGGGCGAGGTCTCCATGTTCTACGGCCAGTACTGCGAGCGCCGCGGCGACGGCCACGGCCGCACCGGCTTTACCGGCGTGCACGAAGGTATCGACTTCACCAACGAGCCGGAGGCCGCGCTGTTTGCGATCATGGGCGGCGAGGTCACCCGGGCCGGCGACAGCAACGGCACCGTCGCCGTGTACAACGCCGATTTTGATGTGACCGTGCTCTATCTGCACTGCGAGGAAATCGAGGTTCGCCGCGGCGACGTGATCGAGGCCGGCGACTACATTGCGCAGGAAGGCAAGAAGGGCTCCGACGGCACCTACACCCATGTGGAGATGCGCGTCGGCCGCCACACCACCTCCAACCCATACCGCAATACGATCCTGGAGAGCGATTGTCCGTATCCGGTGATGCAGATGGCGCTGAACGTCGTGGAATCCGGCCGTCAGCCGGTGACTGCCGCCGCCGTGATGGAAGCGCAGCGCATGCGTGAGCAGGCCGAGGCCGAAGCCCGCGCCGCTGCGGAAGCCGAAGCCGCAAAGCAGGCGGAAAGCGCCGAGCCTGAGATCGAGCTGGTTGACGTGCTGCCCAGCGCTGCCGATGGCTACGGTTTCGCCGAGCCGACCGCCGCGCCGGAAGCCACGCTGCCGCCGGCTGCCAAGTAACTGTACAAACCCAACGGAGGGTCCTGTCGCCGCCAGGGCGGTCAGGGCCCTTCTTTGCTACATTCTTCGGAAGGAGGGAAGCCATGACCAGGGTGCTCCGTTATCCGCGCATGAGCGCGCTCGCCTGCATCGGCACGATGGCCTGTGCGCTTGCGCGCGACTGCTGCGTCAGCGCTTCCCTGGACGGCTGGGCGCGCGTGCTGCTGGCGGCGACGCTTGCGCTGCTGGCGCTGTGCGTCGCGCTGATGAGCTGCCGGCTCTTTGTGGACGAGGTCGGCATCGGCGTAGGCTTCCTGCTGCGCGTGCGCCGCACCTGCTGGGAGGACATCGCCTCCCTCGGCCTGATCTGCTGCAACAGCCGCAGGCGCTATCTCTACGGCATGTACCGCGGCTCGACCGATTTCATCAACCTGCTCCACCATGCGCCAAGCTGCGGGCCCTGGGGCTTCGTGGCGCCCGCCAGCAAAAAGCTGATGCGCGCCGTGTGCACAACCTGCCCGTTTGAGATCGACCTGTCACCCATGCCCACACACAAGCGCGCCAAACGCCTGCGTCCCCAGTGGCACCAGACGGCCTTCTACGCCGCGATGATGCTGCCCGCCGCTGCCGTCGCGTTCATCACCGGCGCGCTGATGCTGCTGCGCGCGTCGCAGCTCACCCGCTATCCGCACATCATTGGCCTGACGCTGTGCGCGATGGCGCTCTTTGGCGCGGGGCTCATGCTGCTCTACCGCTTCACGAACACGCTGCTCACCTGCCCCGCGTTCAACGAAACCGGCGTGTGCGCCGGCAGCGGGCTGTATCTGCCGTGGGACGAGGTGCGCTTTGGCTATGTGCATCGCCTTGCGCAGATGAGCGGCCTGTTCCTGCTCTCCCAGCCGCTGGACGCGGCCAACCGGCGGGGCGCGCCGCCGGTTCTGTGCCTGTCCATGCCGGACACGCGCACGCTGATTCTGGCCTACCTGATGTACTGCCCGCACGCAAACAGGGGCGTGGATGTCTGAACCGCGCGAAGCCCGGACGGCCAATCTGCCGTCCGGGCTTCTTTTTCTATCTCATTTTTATACTCTTTTCTGATAGAAACGAGCAATAAACGCGAAGCGAAGAAGGGAGTCTGAGGGACCGAAGCCTGCCGCCCGCTGTGCGGGAAGAAGGCAGGCGAAGCGTCGGGAATCGCAAGGAGCGCCGATGGCGCGACTATGCGAGTTCCCCGGACTGAAATCCCTCAGGCAGGTTTGGGCGGCAGCCCAACGTATCCCCACGTGGCGAAGCCATTCGGTCAAAGCAGTCAGGGAGCGAAGCGTTACCTGACGAGGCTTAGCACTTGGCTGTTTCTATTTGAAAACAGTATTATTCCAGCACGCTGACCGTCTTGCCGTCTGAGATCACGCTCACGCTGCCGTCCTCACGGGAGGTGTATACCTGGCTGCCCAGCGATTTCAGAATCTCAATGAGCGTCTCGCTCGCAGGCTCCTCCTCGCTGTCGGTGATGTAGGCGATCTTCGGGCAGGCCTGCGTCAGAAAGCGTTCACTCGTGGACACCAGCCGCCCGTGGTAGGGCACCTTCAGCACGTCGCAGGCGATGTCGCCCTCCTCCATCATTTCCAGCTGTCGCGGCGCCTCCGCGTCCCCGGCGAAGAGGAATTTCGTCTCGCCGTAGGTCAGGCGCAGGGCGAGGGAGAAGTCGTTCTCCTCGTCCGCGCCGTAGCTGTCGCGGTGCGCGGCCGTGATGGACAGCTTCACGCCGTCATCAGACTGCATGACCATGTCCGACTGAATCTCCATCGGATGCCGCGTGATCTCGGGGATCGCCTCCAGTGCCTCCAGAAACTGCGTGTGCTGCTTGCTCTCCTTGTCATACACCGGCATGATCACCTGGCGGACGGCGACGCTCTCCAGCACCTTGTCCGCGCCGCCGACGTGATCCTTGTCGTAGTGGGTGATGATCAGCGTGTCGATTTCGTCGATGCCTTCCTTCCGGAAGCGCTCGGCCAGCGCCTTGCCGCCCTTGTTGGTGCCGCAGTCGATCAGGATGCGCACGCCGTCGGGCGTGGTGATGAGCATGGCGTCCGCCTTGCCCATGTCATAGAAATCCACGCGCAGCTCACCCGCCTGGGCCGCCGCCGCGAGGATCACAAGCAGCAGCACGAGCAGCAGCACAAACGCCTTTTTCATCGTCTCAGTCTCCTTTTCAAAAATCCCCCTCGTTTGGCGAGGGGGATTGCTTTAATAGCTGGTTCCGTACAGGGAATTCTGCGTATTCTTGCCGGCGATGCCGTCCACAGCCAGGCCGTGATCCTTCTGATAGGCCTTCACCGCGTCATACGTCCACTGGCCAAAGATGCCGTCCGCCTTGCGCACAATGCTCTTGTAGCCCGCGTCGATCAGCGCGTTCTGCAGGCGCTTGACCGCGTCGCCGCGGCAGCCCCAGTACAGCAGACGATAGCCCGTGGAGGAGCTGCTCGAGGAGCCGGACGCCTTGATGGCAGAGGAAGAGTAGAGGATTTCCTGCGTGTAGGGATCGGCCACGCCGGTGACGCTCAGGCCGTTGCGGCTCTGGAAATTGCGCACGGCGCGGTATGTCTGGCTGCCGAAGTAGCCGTCGATGCTGCCGCTGTAATAGCCCAGGCTCTTGAGGCGGCGCTGCAGCGGCACCACGGCGCTCTTGTACTTATTGCTGCGCGAAAGCGTCGTATAGTCGCCGCTCACATAGCCGTCCGCAGGCTTGGCTGCGGAGGAGTACAGCAGGGTCTGCGTGGCGTTGTCCGCCTTGCCGGTCTCCGGCAGGCCGTTCACCCGCTGGAACAGGCGCACAGCGCGCTGCGTGCCGCTGCCGAAGATGCCGTCCACCTTGATCGTATAGTAGCCCAGATCCTTGAGGCGCTGCTGCAGGGTGTAGATCAGCGCCAGGCCCTTGTCGCCGCGCACCAGCGTCGGATACTTGGCCTCGCCGTAGGCGATGGCGCTCACGGAGTAGAGCGCGGCCTGCATGGTGTCGCCCGCCCTGCCGTTCGCCTTGATGCCGTTGGCGATCTGGAACAGGCGAACCGCCTCGCGCACGGTGCTGCCGTAGCGGGTCGTCGGGGAAACCGGATAGCCCAGCTCGTGAAGGCGCGTGGTCAGCCGCAGCACATCGTCGCCGGTGTCGCCGTACTCAAGGTCGTTATAATTTGCGATGCCGCCGACGGTCACCTTCTGTGAGAAGCTCTGGCCGCTGCCCGGGCCGTACACGACGGTCAGCGTGAACGTGTCTCCCTTGAGATAAGTGTGCGCCAGACTGAAGCGCACGATACCGTCCGCGTCCGCAGTCAGCGTCTGGGAGCTGTCCTTCGTCGTCAGCGTGACCACCACGCCCGCAGCCGTCTTGGCCACGACCTTCGTGCTGTTGATGTCCACCGGATCAACCGTCAGCGTCGGCGCAGCCGCCGGCGCCGTCACCGTGAAGGTGCCGCCGGCGCTCACCGCCGAGGACGCGTCCGTCACATAGCACGCGGTCACCTTGGTGTAGGTACCCGGTTCGGCGACGAGATCGGCGCTGAAGGCGCCGTCGCTTCCGACGGTCAGCACCTCCGCTTTGGCGCCGGACGGCTCCGCGCTCACCAGAATCTGTGCATCCGCCTGCGCGGTGCCCTTGACCGTCAGTTTGTTTTCGCCGCCGGCGACATTCGTGATCGCAATCTTTGCCGCAGCCGGCTTTTCCGTGCCGACCTCGACCGTCCGGCTTTCGGAAGCCGCTTCACCATAGAAGTGGAAGTCCACCTTGTACGCGCCCGCGGCCAGGCCGTCAAAGCTGAAGCTCTCGCCGCTGGTTTTGATCTTGCACCCGGCGATCTTGCTGCTCAGGTCGGAGGCGGCGTACAGCTTCACCACCACGATGCTCTCGCCGGTGTAGCTCACGCTGCCGGTGATTTTGCCGTCCTTCGCGCCCTCCGCGCTCGCCTTCGTCGCGGTGCAGTTCACCTCGGTGAACGCCTTGACCGGTACTACCGGATCGTCCTCGCCGCCCGTCTCTTCTTCCTTGCAGCCGACGGTGACGATTTTGGAGGCCTCCACGCCGCCGCCGTAGAAGTGCACATCCAGCCGGTAATTGCCCGGCGCCAGGCCGGCAAAGGTCACGCTGTCGCCGCTCTTCTTGATCGACTTGTGCGTGAGCTTCGTCTGCGGATCCGCCTCGCTGTACAGCTTGACGACCACCGTCTTGTCGCCGGTGTAGGTCACGCTGCCGATGATCGTGCCATCCGCCGCCGTTGCGGAGCTGGCCTCGGTCGAGCTGAAGCTCGAATCCGTGTAGACTGCCTCGGCTTCAGGATCCGGGTCGCCGGTGTCCTGGGACTTGTCATCCTTGGACTCGTCGTCCTTGTTTTCGTCGTCCTTGGACGCATCGTCCTTGGACTCGTCGTCCTTGTTTTCGTCGTCCTTATTCCCGTCGTCCTTGTTTTCGTCGTTCTGAGTCTCGTCGTCCTTGTTCTCGTCGTTCTGAGTCTCGTCGTCCTTGTTCTCATCGTCCTTGGACGCATCGTCCTTGGATTCATCGTCCTTGTTTTCGTCGTCCTTGGACTCGTCATCCTTGGATTCGTCGTCCTTGGATTCGTCGTCCTTCTTTTCAACGTCCTGATAGCCGATCGTCACGACGATCTCTTCCTGCGGCGGCAGCTTGCCCTCGCCCCAGAAATAGAAGCGCACCGCATAGCTGCCCGCGGACAGGCCTGTGAACGCAAAGCTGCCGCTCCCGCTCAGCTTCTTGTCCTTGATCTGGCTGCCGTCCTTATACAGCTTGACGACCATCGTCGCGCCGCTGAACGCCACGCTGCCTTCGATCCTGCCGTCCAAGGCCGTATCCAGGCTGGCGTCATAGCCAACGGCAGACGCGCCGGTAAACACATTGACCGTTTCGTTCTCCTCGTCGGAAAGCGTCGTTGCCGTATCCTGCTGCTCATCCTTCTTTTCATCCCCTGCGCCGGAAGGCACGATCAGCTCCGCCTGCGTCTCGCCGGGCGTCGCCTCCGCCAGCGCGGCAAAGGGCATACATCCGCTGAGCACCGCCAGCGCCAGCAAAGCGGCAATCTTTCGCTTCATGCTATATCGTTCCATGAAAATCCCCTCCATGAGTTGTTCGCCAAACTCTTTGATTCATCTTATCACGTTTTACTGGATTATGCAACCGAGTCACGGCTCATGATCTTTCTGACAACATGACGATCCTCTTCTTCCGTTTCTTCCCAATTCAGAAGATTTTTATTGATTTTGTTTTGCGGCCCATGTATCATATGTCTGTACGGGACGCGGCAAAAACCGGACGGTTCCAGAAATTTCCAGGTCTGACCAGATTTGACCATCACGGAGGAACAGATATGCTGAATTTCGAATTCTGCGCACCCACCAAGTTTGTCTTCGGCAGGGACGGCCAGCACAAGGTCGGCCAGCTTGTCCGCGAGTTCGGCGGCAGTCGCGCGCTGATCGTCTACGGCGGCGGCAGCGTCGTGCGCAGCGGCCTGCTCGCGCAGGTGATTGCTTCCCTGGACGATGCGGCCGTTGAGCACCTTGAGCTGGGCGGCGTCAAGCCCAATCCCCGCAGCGACCTGGTGTATGAGGGCATCCGCCTGTGCAAGGAGAACGGCGTGGATTTCGTGCTGCCTGTGGGCGGCGGCTCGGCGATTGACACGGCGAAGGCCATTGCCGACGGCGCGTGCTACGACGGCGATTTCTGGGACTTCTACTGCGGCAGGGCGAAGGTCGTCCGCGCGCTGCCGCACGGCTGCGTGCTCACCATCCCGGCCGCCGGCAGCGAGGGCAGCACCTCCTCGGTCATCACCCAGCTTGACGGCAACCTCAAGCGCGGCCTGAATTCCGACTTCCACCGCCCGCGCTTTGCGGTGATGAACCCGGAGCTGACCTTCACCCTTCCGCGCTATCAGCTGGCCTGCGGCATCACGGACATGATGGCGCACATCATGGAGCGCTACTTCACCAACACCCCGGATGTCGCGCTGACCGACCGCCTCGCCGAGGCGCTGCTGTGCTCCATCATCGAGGCTGCGCCCGTGGCCATGGCAGACAGCCAGGATTACGAATCCCACGCGACGCTGATGTGGGCGGGCATGCTCGCGCACAACAATTCTGTCGGCGTGGGCCGCGAGCAGGACTGGGCCAGCCACCAGATCGGCCACGAGATCTCCGCGAAGTACGATACGGCGCACGGCGCGAGCCTGGCGGTCGTCTTCCCGGCGTGGATGCAGTACGTCTGCAAGCACGACGTGAAGCGCTTCGTCCGCTTCGCCACAAAGGTCTGGGGAATCGATCCCTCCGGCAAAACCGACGAGGAGACCGCGCTGGCGGGCATCGCCGCGATGAAGGCGTTCTTCGCCTCCATCGGCATGCCGCAGACGCTCGAGCAGGCCGGCGGCAAGGCGGAGGATATCCCGGCGCTGGCGGCCAAGGTGGTCAATGGCAAGACCGGCCACTTCGTCGAGCTGCTCCCGCCGCAGATCGAAGAGGTGCTGCGCCTGACCTGCGAGCAAAAATAATCAAAGGGCGGCCTTTCGGTCGCCTTTTCTCTCTTTGGGGCGCCGCCCCAACCCCCGCAAGGGGATTTCAATCCGGGGAACTCGCATAGTCGCGCCTAAGGCGCTCCTTGCGATTCCCGACGCTCCGCCTGCCTGTTTCCGCCACTGGCGGCGGCAGGCTCCGGTCCCTTGACCCCTCTTCGCTTCGCGCTGATCAGCGCAGCTTAGGCGAGGATTCGTATCCAAGGAGGTTTTCCCTTGCCCAATGCTTTCCGCGCCATCGGGCCGACGACGCTGCTTGCGCCGATTCCGTCCGTGATGCTCTCCTGCCGGGGCACGGAGCCCGGCTTTGACCGCGACAACCTGATTACCGTCGCCTGGACCGGCGTGGTCAACACCGACCCGCCGATGATCTCCGTGTCCATCCGCCCCTCGCGCCATTCCTACGCGCAGATCGTACAGTCCGGCGTGTTCTGCCTCAACCTCGTCAGCCGCGCCCTGTGCAAAGCCGCGGATTTCTGCGGCGTCAAGAGCGGCCGCGACGTGGACAAGTTCGCCGCAACCGGCCTGCATGCGCGCGCTGTCGAGAGCTTTGAGGCGCCCGCGATTGAGGAAGCGCCCGCGTTCCTCTGCTGCCGCGTCAGCCAGCGCATTCCCCTCGGCTCGCACGAGCTGTTCCTGTGCACGGTGGAGCAGGTGTACGTCAGCGACGCGCTCTTTGACGGGGACGGCAGCCTGCACCTTGACCGCGCGGATCTGATCACCTACGCGCACGGCGAATACCATCCAGTGCGCCCGCGAGCGGAGGGCTTCTTCGGCTATTCCGTCGCGCGCCCGGAGGTTTTGGCGCGCAGGCTGGGGCGCAGCGCCTCTACCGCCAGGCGTGACAAGTCATCACCCGGAAAGGGAGGAAAGCGATGAAGAAACGAGCTGTGCGCGGCATCTCCATGCTGCTGTGCGCCGTGCTGCTGTGCATTGCGGCGAATTTCCTCGCCTTTACCATCGATACAAAGGACATGCGCGATCATGCCTGGCAGGGCTGCCTGATGCTGGGCGAGCAGATGAGTACGCCGCAGACGATCGGCGGCTTTCTGAGCGCGCAGCTGGACAACTACACCGGCGTGCTCATCCTCAAGACGGCCGGCTACGTCGGCCCGGAGAGCCTGACGGAAAAGGCGTTCGGCGGCCTGCGCGTGGACATGCCCGCGGAGGAAGGCCAAAGCGATTGGGATGCCTACTGCAATTACGAATTCGGCGAGCTCTCGCCCACCGGCGGCGGCGCAGACTACTCGCGCTACTGGCACGGCTACACGCTGCCGCTGCGGCTGCTGCTGTGCGTGCTGGATGTCGCCAATCTCCAGATGCTTCTGTACTTTGCACAGCTGGCGCTGCTCCTTGCCGTGCTGCATCTCATGGACAGGCGCGGCCTTCGCAGGCTCATGCCCGGCTTCTTCCTGTCCTTTTTCCTGCTGATGCCCTTCTCCTCCAGCATCTGCCTGCAGTACGTTCCGGTGACGATGCTGATGCTGCTTTCTAGCGTCTGCGTGCTGCTTGGAGACAGACAGATCGAACGCGCGGTCGGCCTGCCGGTGTTCTTCGCGCTGCTGGGCCTTATGACCAATTACTTCGATCTGCTGACCTTTCCGCTGGTTTCCCTGGGCTATCCGCTCCTGCTGCTGCTCGTGCTGCGCATGCGCCAGGGAGAGAGCGGCAAATCGCTGTTTTGCACGACCGCGCTGTGCGGCATCGGCTGGGCGCTGGGCTACGGCGGCATATGGGCGCTCAAGTGGCTCATCAACGGGCTGGTCTTCGGCTGGCAGATGCTCAGCAACGTCTTTGCGCAGATCGGCCTGCGCGCCTCGGACAACGGCGGCACGATTTCCCGCGTCGCCGTGCTCATGGAAAACCTCGGCGTGATCCTTGACAAGAAGAGCTACCTGCTGCTCCTTCTGCTTTGCACCGCCGTCACGCTCGTGCCCGCCGGCAGGGCCATCGTCCGCAGGCAGGGCATTCGCCTTGACCTGCGCGCGCTGAGCCTGCTGCTGCCTGCCGCCGCCGTGTGCCTGTGGTACATCGTGATGGCCAACCATGCGCACGATCACACCTACTTCACCTACCGCAGCATGACCGTCGCGGTGTTTTCCGCCTTTGCGTGTCTCAGCTGCCTGCTTGAGCCGAACCGGCATGATGCCGGCTGCATTTCCGACGAAGTGATATGAGTGCCGTTGCATGGCGGCCGAGTCCGGAGCTTTGCAGGAGGACTTACAGAGTAAGGAGAGGCTATGACTTCACGTGAGCTATTGTATGTCAAAACCATCGCCGATGAAAAGAGCATCACACGCGCCGCGCAGAAGCTCTACCTCACCCAGCCGTCGCTGAGCCACTGCGTGACAAACCTGGAAAGCCAGCTGGGCACGCGCCTGTTCCGGCGCACGTCCGGCGGGCTGGTGCTCACCTACGCGGGCGAAAAATACTACCGCATGGCCTGCGAGGTGCTGCGCGTGTACGCGGCGTTCGAGGCGGAGATCAGCGAGGAAAGCGAGCTCGTGCGCGGCCGCATCACGATGGGCATCACCAATTACCTCGCGTGTGACCTGCTGCCGCGCATCCTGCCGCGCTTTCACCGGGAGCACCCAGGCATCGAGCTGCGCGTCGTCGAGGAGACAAGCGAGGAGATTCAGAAGCGGCTGCTCAGCGGCCGGCTCGACTTCGCTGTGATGCACACCGGCGCGGGAGAAGACGAGGATCCGGGCCTTGCGCACGAGGTGCTGCGGCGCGATCCGTTTCTCATCATCGCCCCGCCGGACAACCCGCATGATGCGCAGGCGGTGCGCCGGGAGGGCGACGCATATCCCGAGCTCGACCCCGCGCTGCTCTCCGGCGAGCCGTTTCTGATGGTGACCAAGGGCCAGCGCATCCGCCATGTGACCAGCCGCGTGCTGGCCAGGGCGGGCTTTGCGCCGCAGATCGTCTTCACCAGCCGCAACTACGAAACCCTGCGCCGCCTGGCCAGCGAGGGCATGGGCTACACGCTCGTGCCCCGGCAGTACATCGGCATCCTCGGCGGAAGCGAATACAAAACCTGCTGCTATGCCATCCCGCCGCGCTATGACGCGTACTGGGAGCTGAGCGTGGTCACGCTCAAGGACGCGTACCTCTCCCGCGCGGCGAAGGCCTTCCTCCAGAGCTTCCGGGAGCACATCGGAGAAGTATAAACTTCCTTTATGCCCCTCATAATTTTTAAGTATTTGTCTATGTCGCCTCTTTCGTATATAATGAAGTCACTCAAGGAAGCGCGGTCTTCCCAAACCGATTTCATACGATACGAAAGGGGTTTTTTGTATGGTGAAGCTCTATGATGGCGGCATCTATCTGGTCAACGGCGAGACCATCGTCACCGATCCCGCGCAGCTGCCGCAGCTGACCGGCCGCACGGTGACCCGCGAAGAGGGCGAGAAGGGCACGATGGCTTATTCCATCCTCGCCGCGCACAACGAGAGCGGCGACATGGATCACCTGCGCATGCGCTTTGACAGCCTGACCAGCCACGACATCACCTATGTCGGCATCATCCAGACGGCGCGCGCCTCCGGCATGAAGGAATTCCCCATGCCCTACGTGCTCACCAACTGTCACAACAGCCTGTGCGCCGTCGGCGGCACGATCAACGAGGATGACCACATGTTCGCCCTCTCCGCCGCGCACAAGTACGGCGGCATCTATGTGCCGACCAACATGGCCGTCATCCACAGCTACAACCGCGAGATGATGAGCGGCTGCGGCCGCATGATCCTCGGCTCCGACTCCCATACCCGCTACGGCGCGCTGGGCACGCTGTCCGTGGGCGAGGGCGGCGGCGAGCTGGCCAAGCAGCTGGTTGGCCGCACCTACGATGTGGCGCGCCCCGGCGTGATCGCCATCTACCTGACCGGCTCCCCGCGCCCCGGCGTCGGCCCGCAGGACGTGGCGCTCTCCATCATCGGCAAGGTGTACGCCAACGGCTATGTCAAGAACAAGGTCATGGAATTCGTCGGCCCGGGCGTCAGGAACCTGCCGGTCGAGTACCGCAACGGCATCGACGTCATGACCACCGAGACCACCTGCTGGTCCTCCATCTGGGTGACCGACGAGAAGACGAAGGCGTACTTCGACGTGCATGGCCGTCCGGAGGCGTACAAGGAGCTGAAGCCAGCGGACGTGGCGTACTACGACGGCTGCGTGTATGTGGATCTGTCCACCGTCGAGTGCACCATCGCCCTGCCGATGCATCCGAGCTACACCCTGTCCATCAAGGAGCTCAAGGCCAACGCAAAGGACATCCTCTTTGAGTGCCAGGAGAAGGCCAACGCGCAGATCACCGGCGCGAAGCTCGACCTCGTATCCAAGGTGCGCGGCGGCGACATCTGGGTGGATCAGGGCCTCGTCGCGGGCTGCTCCGGCGGCACGTTTGACAACGTCTGCGCCGTGGCGGACATTCTGCGCGGCAAGTCCTGCGGCAACGGCACGTTCAAGATGAGCGTCTACCCGGGCAGCATGCCGGCTTACATCCAGCTGATGAAGAACGGCGCGCTGACCGACATCGCCTCCGCCGGCGCGATCATCCGCGAGTGCTTCTGCGGTCCGTGCTTCGGCGCGGGCGACACCCCGGCCAACGGCGAATTCTCCATCCGCCACACCACCCGCAACTTCCCCAACCGCGAGGGCAGCAAGCCCGGCGAGGGCCAGATGTCCGGCGTCGCGCTCATGGACGCGCGCTCCATCGCCGCCACGGCGATCAACGGCGGCCGGCTGACCGCCGCCACCGAGCTCGATGTGGAGTACACCGCGCCGAAGTACTTCTTCGACAAGAGCGTCTACGACAAGCGCGTCTACAACGGCTACGGCCACGCCGAGCCGGAGCACGAGCTCAAGATGGGCCCGAACATCAAGGACTGGCCCGAGCAGCCGGCGCTGTCCGAGGATCTGCTGCTGAAGGTCGTCTCCTACATCACCGACCCGGTGACCACCACCGACGAGCTGATCCCCTCCGGCGAAACCTCCTCCTACCGCTCCAACCCGCTGCGCCTGGCCGAGTTTGCGCTCTCCCGCAAGGATCCGGCCTACGTCGGCAACGCGAAGGCTGTGCACGCTCTCGAGGTCGCGCGCGAAAACGGCGAGGAGCTGCCCGACGAGGTAAAGGCCGTGTACGCCGCGCTTGAGACCGTCGTGCCGGTCAACCCGAAGGACACCGTCATCGCCTCCACCATCTATGCGAACAAGCCGGGCGACGGCTCTGCCCGCGAGCAGGCCGCCAGCTGCCAGCGCGTGCTGGGCGCGGGCGCGAACATCGCCAGGGAGTACGCCACCAAGCGCTACCGCTCCAACTGCATCAACTGGGGCATGGCGCCGCTGCTGGTGAAGGACGAGAGCGTGCTCGCCCTGGGCGACTGGGTGTTCGTGCAGGGTATCCGCAAGGCGATCCTGGGCAAGGTGAACGACTTTGACGCGTACGTCGTCAAGGCGGACGGCGCTATCGTGAAGATGCCCGTCTCCACCGGCGACCTGACCGACGACGAGCGCCAGATCATCGCGGACGGCTGCCTGATCAACTACTACCGCAATCACTGAGCTGCCCTCCGGCCCGTTCAGTTTCCCTTCTGAGAAATACTGTTCATCATATGGAAAGCCCATGTTTTGACTCGCAAAACATGGGCTTTTTCGTTGGTATCAATCGCCGGGATGCCAGTAGTTTTTAAGGCGCCGCCCTGCGATGCCTGATTACAGATGGTACTCCATCGGATAGGTCAGATAGGAGACAGGCTCGAGCTGGTCGGCAGTCACATAGCCCGCAGGCGCAGCGATGAGCGTGGGAATCCGGTTGACGATCGTCGCGCAGGTGTGCTCCACCGTGGCCGGCTTGACCACATGGAACTCGGTGTTGGGCTCGCCCTCCAGCCACCAGTCGCACATATCGCCGTCATCGGGGCCATACACCTTGCCGATGGTCTCCTCCTCGATGGTGATGCCCTGCATGGTCTCGATGGTCACGACGGCGCTCATGCCGATGCAGCGGCCCGCCTCGATGATCTTGCCCAGCGTGGCGGAGTAGAGGTCGTGATCGATGATGCACGGCACATGCTTCTGCTCGATGGACTTGATCGTCAGCCCGAGCTTGTTGCAGATGGCCTCCGAGGCATTCCACGCATAGGAGGGCTCAAACTCCGCCGGATGCGCAATCTGCGCCTCGAACTCCTCCGGGGTCAGATCGCAGCCGTGCGCCTCGGCCAGCGCCAGGCCATACTCATCCACGTTGTAGCTGTAGGCGCCCTTGATCTTGGTCAGCTTGTTCATGCCGCCCGCAACGAGGCCCACGATGTTGATCCAGAAGATGTCCTGCATGCCGCTGCCGGTGATGGTGCAGCCCGTCTCCTTGGCCAGCGCATCCAGCTTGTTGATCTGGGCCGCGGCGGTCGTCCACGGATAGATGGCCTCCTCGCAGGTGGTAATCACGTTGATGCCGCGGGAAACGCACTTTTCCACATGCTTGTAAATGTCGCTGATGAAGCTGAACAGCGTGACGATGGCCACGTCGGCGTCGCACTCGTCAAGCACCTTATCCGCGTCGTTGCTGATGATAACGCCGGTCTTCACGCCCAGCTCGGCGAAGTCGCCGACATCCATGCCCACCACTGCGGGATTGACGTCGATGGCGCCCACGATCTGCGCGCCGTGCTCATGCAGATAGCGCAGGATGTACTTGGACATCTTGCCGCAGCCATACTGAACAACCTTGATTTTTTCCATGATCTTTTCCTCCTTTATTCGGGCGTAATGCGCGCTTTGGCAGCGCACCGCTCATCGTCTGCCATGATGATAAACCCTCATGCAGCAGGAGAGTCAAGGCTTTTTGAAAAATAATTATCAAACAATTTCCGGGTTATCTGCTGAACTGCACTGGAACCTGAAGCCTCAGGAACATGCTCCGCTTCTCCGAGTCGAACACATTGAATTCCGTCATGACCTCGCAGATGTAGTCCCCGCAGAAAACGTAGCCCATCCGTGCGCAATAATCCCGCAGACGGCAGGCACAGTCGATTTCGCCGTCATAGCTGTCCAGATAGATGCAGGCGTACATGCCGCTGTCCAGTATCCGGGTGTGGTGCGTCAGGGCGTCGAGCTGCCTGTCCCCGAAGATGAAGATGGCGTCCGCGATAAAGCGATTCTGCTCGAAATCCTCCTGCCGGATGCTCGTCCCCACGCCATAGGAGTGAATCTGATGCACGCCCTTTCCCTCGAGCATGGCGCGCAGCTTGCGCAGCATATCCTCATAATCCCGCAGTGCGGAGGCGTAGAAGTTGCTGGTGCAGGGCATCTCCCAGATCATGCGCTGGTCGATGTATTCCAGCGAAATCGTGCCCGTCGTCGGGGACTTGCGGTAGCGCTCGATGGCGGCGATGGCGCGCTCAACGGCGTTGTGGCGCATCCTCAGCTCACGCATCTGCGCATGAAGCTGCTCGTTTTTCTGAATGAGGATCTGCTCGATGAGCGTGACATCCTCCTTTTCAAGAACGCTGGCGATTTCACTGAGGCTCATGCCCAGCTCCTTCATATAGGAAATCATGTCCAGCCTGGCGCTCTGGTGCTCGTCGTAATACCGGTAGCCCGTCTGCGGATCGACAAATCGCGGCTTGAGCAGTCCCTGCTCATCATACAGGCGGAGAGTCGGCACCGTGATGCGGTTGATCTCCGCCATCTTTCCGATGGATATCAACTGATTTTTCATCAATTCATCTCCTCAAAGTCTCATTTGTCCGAGAGTTTCTGCCTTGCGCCTTTGCGCTTTTCCCTTATCATACGCCGAACCCTATCGTCTGTCAATGCGGGAGGAATCCCGCTGTCCTTCCCGCCCATCCCGCTTTCCTGTCTGCCGCACAGGGCATCCCTGATTCCGGACAATGCAAAAAGAACATGAGCGCGAGGCTCATGCTCTTTTTGATGATTGAATTATACTCTTTTCTGATAGAAACGAGCAATAAACGCGAAGCGAAGAAGGGAGTCTGAGGGATGAAATCCCTCAGGCAGGTTTGGGCGGCAGCCCAACGTATCCCCACGTGGCGAAGCCATTCGGTCAAAGCAGTCAGGGAGCGAAGCGTTACCTGACGGGGCTTAGCACTTGGCTGTTTCTATTTGAAAACAGTATTAGCAGACGATATTGAGCAGGCGGCCCGGCACGAAGATCAGCTTGCGCACGGTCGCGCCGCCGACCAGCTTCTTCACCGTCTCGTTCTCCAGCAGCTTCTCGCCGTCGGCCTGCGTCAGGCCCGCCGGCACCATGATGCGCGCGCGCACCTTGCCCTTGATCTGCACCGCGATTTCGACCTCGTCCGCGACGAGCTTGTTCTCGTCGTAGGTCGGCCAGGACTGGGTGTAGATCGGCGCGCCGAAGCCGCAGGCCTCCCACATCTCCTCGGTGATGTGCGGGGCGACCGGGTTGAGGCACAGGCACAGGGCCTTGAGCTCGCCCTTCGTGATCTTGCCATTGGTGTACACGTCGTTGACGAAGGACATCATCGCCGCGATGGCGGTGTTGAACTTCATGCGCTCGTAGTCCTCGGAGACCTTCTTGATCATCGCGTTGACCGGAACCTCCATCTCCTTGCGCACGCCCTCCTCGTCGATGAGCATCTCCTGCAGACGCCACACGCGCTCAAGGAAGCGGCGGCAGCCGCGCGCGCCCTCAGTGGACCACGGAATCGCCTGGTCGAACGCGCCCATGAACATCTCGTACAGGCGGAACGCGTCCGCGCCGATCTCCGCGATGGTCTCGTCCGGGTTGATGACGTTGCCGCGGGACTTGCTCATCTTCTCGCCGTTGGCGCCGAGGATCATGCCGTGGCTGGTGCGCTTGTTGTAGGCTTCCTTGTTCGGGATCGCGCCGATGTCATAGAGGAACAGGTTCCAGAAGCGGGAGTACAGCAGGTGCAGCGTGGTGTGCTCCATGCCGCCATTGTACCAGTCCACCGGCAGCCAGTAGGCAAGCTCCTCCCAGCGGGCCAGATCGGTGTCGCAGTGCGGATCCGCATAGCGCAGGAAGTACCAGGACGAACCGGCCCACTGCGGCATGGTGTCTGTCTCGCGCTTGGCGGGGCCGCCGCAGCACGGGCAGGTGGTGTTCACCCAGGAATCGATCTTGGAGAGCGGGGACTCGCCGGAATCAGTCGGCTCGTAGTTGTCCACGTCCGGCAGCAGCACCGGCAGCTGATCCTCCGGCACCGGCACCCAGCCGCACTTCTCGCAGTAGACCAGCGGGATCGGCTCGCCCCAGTAGCGCTGGCGGGAGAAGACCCAGTCGCGCAGCTTGTAGTTGACCTTCTTCTCGCCCACGCCGTTCTCGGTCAGCCATGCCGTGATGCTCTTCTTCGCCTCCGCGACGGACAGGCCGTCGAGGAAGCCGGAGTTGCACAGCACGCCCTCGGCCACGTCGGTATAGGCTTCCTTCTGCACGTCCTCGCCGCCGGCGACGACCTCAATGATCGGCAGGTTAAACTTCTTGGCGAAGTCCCAGTCGCGCGTGTCGTGCGCCGGAACGGCCATGATCGCGCCGGTGCCGTAGGTCACCAGGACGTAGTCGGAGATGAAGATCGGGATATCCTTGCCGTTGACCGGGTTGATCGCGCGGATGCCCTTCAGCTCCACGCCTGTCTTGTCCTTGGCCAGCTCGGTGCGCTCAAACTCGCTCTTCTTGGCCGCCGTCTCGCGGTAGGCGATGACGTCGTCCCAGTTGGTGATGCGGTCCTTGAGCGCGTCCACAGCGGCGTGCTCCGGCGCCACGACCATGTAGGTCGCGCCGAAGAGCGTGTCCGGACGCGTGGTGTACACGCGCAGCTTCATATCGGAATCGGCGATCCTGAAATCAACCTCCGCGCCCTCGCTGCGGCCGATCCAGTTGCGCTGCTGCACCTTGACCTTATCGATGAAGTCCACATCATCGAGGCCATCCAGCAGCTTCTGGGCATACTTGGTGATCTTGAGCATCCACTGGCTCTTCACGCGGCGGATGACCTCCGCGCCGCAGCGCTCGCACTTGCCCGCGACGACCTCTTCGTTGGCCAGGCCGCACTTGCAGCTCGGGCACCAGTTGACCGGCATCTCGCTCTTGTAGGCCAGGCCGTGCTTGTACAGCTGCAGGAAGATCCACTGGGTCCACTTGAAGTAGTTGGGATCGGTGGTGTTCACCTCGCGGCTCCAGTCAAAGGAGAAACCGATACGCTTGAGCTGCTCGCGGAAGTGATCGATGTTCTTCTGGGTCACGCCCGCCGGATGGACGTGGTTCTTGATGGCGTAGTTCTCGGTCGGCAGGCCGAACGCGTCCCAGCCGATCGGATACAGGACGTTGCAGCCCTCCATGCGGCGCTTGCGGGCGATGATGTCCATCGCGGTGTTGGAGCGCGGATGGCCGACGTGCAGGCCCGCGCCGGACGGATACGGGAACTCGATCAGGCCGTAGAACTTCGGCTTGCTCTTGTCGCTCTTCGCCTCAAAGCAATGCGCCTCGTCCCAGTTCTTCTGCCACTTCAGTTCAATCTCTTCGGGATTGTAGGGCTTGATGTTCACAGGAAAATCCTCCTCGTCTCTCCTCATTCGGGGTACAAAAAAGCGCCCCTTCATGACTTTATCATGCACAGGGGCGCCTGAAATGCAAGCGCGGTACCACCCTGATTCGGCTGCGCACGGCAGCCCTCAGCGGCTAATGCCAGGACCTTTCACGGAGCCCACCCGCCGCGGACTACTCAGCGCACGCTGCCGCTTTCGCCCGCGAAGCTCAGGGAGGAGAACTTGCGCGTCCGTCTGCCTGCTCGCACCAACCGCCGGCTCTCTTGAAAACGACCTGCGCAATGCTTCCCGTCATTGCCTTTTATACGCTGACTATTGTATCCAATGCCGGCAAAAAAGTCAAGCCGTTTCACGCATCTGCGCGTTCAGGCGCTCGATTTTCCGGAGAAGACGGTCTTCTTCCAGAAGTCCATCATCGGGCCAAAGATCAGCGCGGCGATGATCGTGCCCTCGCGCAGCGTCCATTCCACGCCAAAGATCAGCGTGATGGCCACGCTGACGAGCACCAGCACGATGTCGATCTTCTGGCGCAGCTTGCCCATGGTCGTGCCCATACGCTCAGCCAGCAGCTGGATGCAGCCCTCCATCGGCGTGCGCATCAGATGCGTTTCCAGCACCATCGTGCAGCCAAATGCGCTCACGACGAACGCCAGCACGCAGACGATCAGGCGCAGCGGATAAAAGGAGAAGGTCACATTTTTCAGCACGGTGTACAGGAAGAAATTCAGCACGGAGCCGCCGAGCGTGATATACAGGATCTGCAGCAGCTCGGTTTTGCGGAAGTTCTTCTTCTCGATGGCGATCTGCCCCAGGAAAAAGCTGCCGTGGAACAGCATGGAGAACGTACCGACCTTCATGCCAATCAGCATGGCGATGGACGTGATGGCCGCATCCACCGGCAGCACGCCGATACCCGCCTTGATGGCAAACGCGACGGAGCCGTACACCAGCAGAATTCCCAGGATCGTTGACGCGATTTTCTTTGGCATTCTCAATCTTCCCTTCCTTGGTTATTGGGTACGCGTTTTCTATATCATACCATAAAGAATCCACAAAAGCCAGTATGCCGCGGCATCCGCCGAAAAAAGGAAAAAGAAATTTGTCAAAAGGTCTTGCCAAATCGCACACTTTCTGATACAATACTATTCGTTGCCGACGCTGATATAGCTCAGCAGGTAGAGCGCATCCTTGGTAAGGATATGCTCCATGCAACACGACAGCATAATTATTCACGCACGCTGATATAGCTCAGCAGGTAGAGCGCATCCTTGGTAAGGATGAGGTCGCCAGTTCGAATCTGGCTATCAGCTCCAGACAGTCGCCTCTGTGAGACAACTCGCAGGGGCGATTTTCTTTGTATTGTTAGATTTTCTGGCTTTTCCTCCTCTCTTGACCGGGAAGTGCCGCTTGCATTAGGCCTCGGTTTCCAGCTAACATTTCGGGCACATTTTCGGACTCCCAGCTAATTTGGGCCTCTTGACGGCCTTGATGATTATGCACCGAATGAATGTGCATAGCTGCCTGCTAACAAATCCTGCTAACACGCAGAAATCTTTGCATCAGGCGCGCTGCTGTGCACCGAGCGTCAGGGATTGCAGAAGCTTCCGGCACAGCTCCGGGTTTTGCTGAATCTGTGCCATCAGCGCGGACACATCCGCGCTGTCCTGCGTCTCGCCAGACGTTTCCCGATGCGGATAGAAGCTGTTCTCCACCAGCCGTGACAGGGCGCGCTTCTCGTAGTCCAGCGCCTCATTGTAGTGGTTCATCAGAACCTCCGGCGACTGTCCGGCGTTTTCCGCAACCAGCTGGTAGTTGTTCTGCGACAGGCGTACCTTGTGCATCTGCCCGGACTTGCGAAGCCCCTGGAAATCAATGCGTTCATTCTCCGGGATACCGATCCGCTTCTGATGCTCCTTGAAGCTCTTTTCCAGGTTCTTGGGATCGACAGGCCTTCCGTCCGTCTGGCAGATCAACAGTCCGTAATCCCGATACTCCTCGCGGAAGAACGCCTTGTTTTCCTCAATCCGTGCCAATCTCTCGCGCAGCTCATCCAGCAGCGGCGTGGTCAGATACTGCTTGCGATGGCTGTCCTCCGTTTTCGGTCCCTTGAGAATCATGCTGCTTTTCGAGGTGAGCACCTGCTTGGGAAAGATGCGCAGCACCTCATGCTTGGGCAGCACGCCGATTGCGCTGTCTGATACGCGCTGAATCTGCCGGGTGATCCATAGGCTGCCATCCCGGAAATCAATCGTATGCAGGTCAATTCCCGCGGTTTCGCCAGCCCGCAGGGAGCAGACAAACGCCAGGTGAACGGCCAGGTGAAGCAGCTCGTCCTCCTTGATGCTGTCGAGCACCTCGTAAACGCGCCGGGCATCCCAGGCCCTCCGCTTGACCGTCTTTTCCGTGGGTGCGGTGACCTTGGGGATTTCGCTGATGTAGTGCCACTTCTTTGCCGTCTCAAAGCCGGAGGTCAGAATCGTAAAGCACTTCTTCACGGTACTGGAGGACAGCGTCGGAATATCCTCCGGGCGCTTCCCGTAGCTCTTGGGCCCGCGGCAGGGCTTCCGGCTCAGCGCGTCCAGAAAGTCGTCAATGTCCTCTGCCGTAATGCTGCTCATCACCCGGTCACCGAAGTACGGCAGAATATGCCGGTCCAGATTGCTGCGATAGCTGTCGTAGGAGTTGGGCGAAAAGCGCTCCTTTCTCGCGTGGATGGGCAGCCACTTCTCCGCAAACTCCCGATAGGTCTTTGCGGTATTATCCTCCGCTGCGTGCGGCGGTGCTTCCTCCTGCGTTCTGGGGCGGAAACGCTCGACCACCTCCCGCTCCACAGCGCGCCTGCACTGGTATTCGGCTGCTGCTTTTCGGATCTCGTGGTGAAGCCGATTCTTTTGCAGATAGTCGATATAAGCCTTCCTGTGCATCGCCTCCAGCTCGGTGGAATAGGTTTCCCATTGGTGCTTGACCTTACCGTCTTCTGTACGGTAGGGATAAATGATGTTGTGGGCAATGCCCCTCACTTTGTAGGTTGCCATGATCGCTTTCCTTTCCTGATTCAGGTCAGGTAAGCTCCGCTTGCTCGTTCAGCCACTTGTCAAAGGATTCCTTGTGAATTCGCAGGCATCGCTTTCCCAGCCGCATCACCTTGAATTGTGTGGTTGTTTCGCAAAGCCCATAAGCCTTGCGAAGGCTGATGCCAAGGATTTGAGCCACCTGCTCGGCGGTATATGTCCGCTGAACGCATTCCCCTTCAGAAGAATTACGCATCATACGTTCTCCTTTCACTGTGCTGCACATTTATGGATCACTGTACCTCCTTCCGTTTTTTCTGATTAGCAGGTACAGACATTCTATAAATAGCTACAGCCTCTGTCAACTGTGTCGCCATGTAGAATATGGGGCAAGCACAAGGTCGCGGCTCGCTTCGCCGCGTCATAGCCCCGCCTGTGCCGTCGGCATCTTGACCATCGTACACCGCAGGTACTCCCTCGCCAGTCAGTGGAGGGCTGTAGTAGAAGTCTCATTATTTCCGCATGGGATCGTTGCGAACGCGCTGGCTGCAGCGCGGTTGACAGGCTGCGTGAATCGCTCGGGTATCGTAGATACCGTCCTGGCGCCGCCCTGTCTGCCGCTCCCTCCACACGGATGAATGTCCTGTGCTTGCTATGAGGCAGATCGATCAGCCTGTTTATCAAGGTGCAAAGAATCTATGGGGAGAACTGTTCGAGTATTGTTCTGATGATGCATCGGTCTTCAGCAGATACAAGAGACGCTGCTACTTTCAGAACTCTGATCTGTTCGGCGCACAGCGTATGCTGCTGCGGAGAATACCAATCTGCCACCTTATAGCCGCCGCCATAGCGCCCGCGGACAGATTCTATTGGGTGAGAGAGCATGAGCTCGTGCAAATCATTTTGCATCGTACGAACGCTGACATGAAATTCCACAGCCAGGTTAGAGGCCGTGTCAAAGCGTCTGCACAGCAATGCTTGCCACACTGCGCGCTGACGCTCTGTTACTTTCGCGTCTGCGTTCACGCTCAAGCCCTCTCACCTTCTTTCGTGCCCCACAAGATAAGCCTAACGCCTAAATATGCAAACATGCTTCCGATTTAGGAAATTTGCTTTGAGAATTTGTCAGAACCTATTCGACTAATCTCTATGAAGCTTTTACCTGTTTGCCTTGAGGAAAAAAACGGTGATATACATGGACATCGGGTTAGAAAATGCTATACTTTACATTTCAATAAACTCCCTTTTCTATTCTGCGTCTTCGTCTTATGCAATGTCTGCCAATATAGGTAGCATTCCAGATCTTTTGAAGATAATTGATATACTCTCATCGGAAGAATTTCAATCTAGTCAAACGGCGCTCCGGAATTTGCCTTCCAGAGCGCCGTTATTGTCTGAGTATAAATTGTTTACCCTTATTCCCTAATTAGTTGTGGTGCGTTATTATCGTCCCTTTTGCTTATTTGTTTGCGGATATATTCCTGCCAGTTCCCTAAATTTTCGCTCGATATAATCATATTCAATTGCTGCATAGCTTGAATAGTACTTATTTTCATCATATCGATTTCGTGCTTGATAGTGCATTTGATTCAGAAGGGTTGTATTGGGAACTCGCTACTTTGGATACATGTTTTGTTGCTATATCAGTCAAATCCCTCATTCCTCTTATCTTACTCATTTCAGCAGATCGGGTAGTGGGCTTTTAATCTCTTTAGGCTCTATCATATACAGTGCACAAAGCAAGCAAACTACACTCTCATACTGTGATTTCGAGAATTACCAGTTCTTCACGGTTTCCTAGGGTATTAATGAGTTAAAGCATATCATGTCTTCACCACGAAAGGAACGGCAATGAAGGGCTAGTCTATATCTTTCAGCATCAACTTTCTCACAGAAATTGTAACTTTACCTTTAATTTAGAGAATCTCTTTTTTTCCGTGATAAGCCAAATATTTGCCAGTTATGAACCTACCATTCGTCCAGCTATTATGAAGATCTTTCCGGTCTGTCCCTTAAGCTCACGGATGGCACGTATATCGAGATTGAGGACAAGCAGGGCACTGTGATGCGCTTTGAAAGCCCCGTCTATGAGGGGGATGACAGCGGCCGTATTCTTCGAATCACGGATGCCTGCGGTAACACGAATACCTTCCAGTATACGGACTGGGACCTAACCAGCATTACTGACGGAGCAGGCCGCGTGACAACCATCAGCTACACCGACGGCAAGGTGAGTTCTATCCTTGCGCCTGGTGAAACCACACCGGTAACGTTCGACTACTATGAATCTCGCCTCAATCAGATCAGCGATGCAGACGGCGTCAGCACGTATATCAGCTGGGACTGCGCTTGGGATAACAATTATGTGTATTATGTGACGAGTATCGGCGGCAGTGATGGACGCTACCTGTCGTTTAGCTACCCGTTCGCAGCGCCGTACCGAATTGAATCCATGCACATGCTTCGTCCTGCTGGCGAAGTAATTTATGGTGGTCATGCGCATTGCTATGATTACAAGGATATGATGACCATCGTGCATGATGAAACCGTTGATAACGGCAAAGATCTGATTTATCAGTTCAACGATTTCGGCAATGCAGTCTGCGTGCGCGATGATCTGGGTTATGCGAGCTACAGCAAGTTCAGCGAGGAGCTTCTGCCAAACCATCCGGAGCAGGTCTCCAAGCTTCAGCGCAGCGTTATCAATCTGCTGCCCAACCATGACTTTGAGCTGGACAGCTACTGGAGTACCGCACTCAATGACGGCGAAGGCAGCTTTGCTTATGTGACGGACCAGAAGTATCTGGGCTCCCGATCCATGCGGATGACGAAAACCAATGCGGATGGCAATCTCTGCGTGTACATGAGCTATTCTAATCTGGAAATCGGCAAGGCATATACCCTCTCCGGTTACATCCGCAGCTCCGGCAATGTGCAGGGCTACGCCACCGTGCAGCATCAGAACAACTGGTTCAACAGCGAGCTGCTCACGCCTGGCAGCGAGTGGACGCGCGTGGCTGTTTCCTTTACCGCTGCTTCGACCAGCGCGACGCTGTACTTTGTGACGACGGGTACCGGCACGCTCTGGGTAGACTGTGCTCAGCTTGAGGTGGGTTCTGTCCCCAACCGCTACAATCTGCTGCGCAACTGTGACTTCTCGCTAAGCAGCAGCGGCGTGCCGGCCTTCTGGACGGCCAATGGTTCCAACACCTCCAGTGATGCCATCGTGACCAGCGTAGATGATCTCCATCCGGCCTTCCTCACGAACAACCGGATGCGTCTGTACGGCGATCCGCAGACGAACAAGGGCATTTACCAGGATCTTCCGGTCAGCGGCAGTCAGGGCGACGTCTTTGTTGTCGGCGGCTGGGCCAAGGGTTACTCCCGCCCGATTGCCGATGAGCCGAGGCGCTTTGCTATCCGTCTGGCGTTCAAGAACAGCTCCGGCACGTTTGTAAACAGCGACATCCTGAGCTGGAATGAGGAGTGGACGGACTGGCAGTACATCTCCGGCGCAGTTATCGCGCCATGTGCCTACACCGCCATTCGCTACAATGTTGACTATGAGAAGAACGTGAACTACGCAGACTTCGACGGTCTGACGCTGTACAAGGAGGAGTTCGGCAATACCTTTGCTTACGACGAGGACGGCAACGTGACCGCCGTCAAGAACCTCGCCAGCAAGCAGGCCAAGGCGGAATACGATGATTACAACAACCTCATCAGCTATG
>CAMFCQ010000003.1 GCA_945948915.1 uncultured Clostridia bacterium
TCACTCGGCTTCGTCAGAGCGAAAAATCTGATGCACTCTATTAGGCATTTTAACTACGAATTAGTATTATTTGAGAGTAGTATTATACGCTTTGTGACGTGACACAAAAAACGAACGATTTCGGTGCGGAAATGTCCATACCGAAATCGTCCGTATAATGCTGTTTGGATCAGATAAGCAGCTGCACCATCAGCCTGGCCGCCAGCTCGATCTGCTGCGGAATCAGCGCGATGTTCGCCCATTCCTTGATGGTGTGCATCTTCTGGCCCTGCAGGCCGAGGCCGTCGAGCACGCCGATGCCCGCCTGGCCGACGATGGCGATATCGCCCGCGCCGCCCGTGCGCTCGTGATGCAGCGCGCGGCCCTGCTCGTCTGCGATGGCCAGCGCGGCGTCGAGCAGAACCTGGCTCTTTTCGTTCAGGTCGATGGCGGGGTGGCTCGAGCCGAAGGTGACGGTCGTGGTCACGCCGGGCACCGGCTCCTGCGCGCAAATCGCGAGGATTTTCTCGCTGAGTACGGCCTTGAGCGACTGGTCGAAATACCGGAACTCGCAGCGGCACTTGGCCTCCGGGGCGACGACGTTCTCCGCCGTGCCGCCGGAAATTACGCCGGCGTTGAAGGAAATCTCCCGCTTGTCGTCGCGCAGCGTGTACAGATTCGTAATGTGCGCGCAGAGCGCCTGAATGGCGCTGGCGCAGCGCGTGTACTGCGCGCCCGCGTGACCGGGGATGCCCTTGCAGGCGATCGTCACATTGGTGACGCCCTTGCGCGCGCAGGTGAGGCGGCCGTCGCCCGCCGGCTCAAAGCTCAGCGCGGCGAAGGACTCCTGTGCGGTGCGCAGCAGCAGGTCGTGGCTCGACGGCGAGCCGATCTCCTCGTCCGGGTTGATGACGGCGCACAGGCGGATCCTGTCAAGGTCAAGCTGCGGCAGCGCCTCCCTGAGCGCGTAGAGCATGACCACAATGCCGCCCTTCATGTCGATGATGCCGCTGCCGCTGGCCGTGCCGTCGCCGTTGTCCTGAAAGGGGACGGAAACGTCGTGCGGGAACACGGTATCCATGTGGCCCATGAGCATGAGCTGGCGCTCGCCGCGGCCGATGCGGCACACCAGCGCCGGGCCGGTCGCCTCGAACTCGTGGCGTTCCACCGTGAAACCGAGGGACTCAAAGTCCGCCGCGATGAGCGCAGCCATGGCGGTCACGTCGGCGCGGTCGTGCGAGCCGCTGGGCTGGTTGACATAGGCTTCAAGCGTCTTGATGGGATCTGTCAGCATGATGAACTTCCTTTTTGTCTGAATTTCTGCTTTGCAGATCAAACCCGTTTCAATCGTAGACCGCTTTGCGGTCTGCTCTGAAACTACGTTTTCTTTGCTTTTGGAGAACGTTGGGGCCGCAGGCCCCAAACCCTGCCTGAGGGACTATGTCCCTCAGACTCCCTTCTTCGCTTCGCGGCTAAAGCAAAGCTTTGCTTTATAGCACCTTGCGCAGGAAGTCCTGCGTGCGCTTGTTCTGCGGATGGTCAAAGAGCTGCTCCGGCGTGCCGGCCTCGATGATCTGTCCGTCATCCATGAACAGCACGTAATCGCCCACCTCACGGGCGAAGCGCATCTCGTGCGTGACGACCATCATCGTCATGCCGTCGTTGGCGAGCTGGCGCATGACGTCGAGCACCTCGCCGACCATCTCCGGGTCCAGCGCGGAGGTCGGCTCGTCAAAGAGCATCACGTCCGGATCCATGGCCAGCGCGCGCACGATGGCCACGCGCTGCCGCTGGCCGCCGGAGAGGTTCTGCGGCCAGGCCTCCCACTTGTCGATCAGGCCGACGCGCTCGAGCAGCCGGCGCGCCTTTTCCTCCGCGTCCTCTTTGGTCAGGCCGCGCACGCGCCGGGGAGAAATGGTGATGTTGTCCTTCACCTTGTAGTGCGGGAACAGGTTGAACTGCTGGAACACCATGCCCATGCGCTGGCGCAGGGTGCTCAGCTCCTTCTTTCCGGCGGCTGTCATGTCGTTGCCCTCGAAGATGATGCGGCCGGAGGTCGGCTTTTCCAGCAGGTTGACCGAGCGCAGCAGCGTGCTCTTGCCCGAGCCGGACGGCCCGATGAGCACCAGCACGTCGCCCTTGCGCACGCGCATGTTGACGCCCTTGAGCACCTCGAGCTTGCCGAAGCTCTTGTGCAGGTCGTCGATTTCGATGAGCACATCACGGCCTGAGCCGGAATCAAACGCTTGTGTCGGCACGGCGCATCCTCCTCTCCAGCAGGGACAGAAGACCTGTCGCCGCATAGGTCAGCGCAAAGTAGATCAGCGCCGCGACGATCAGCGTCTCGATGTAGTAGTAGTTCACGGAGGCCAGCTTGTAGGCCTGATAGGTCAGCTCGTACACGCCGACCGCGTACAGGATGGAGGATTCCTTGATGATGGCGACAAACTCGTTGCCCATGGCCGGCAGCGTGACCTTGATGGCCTGCGGCAGGATGATGTAGAGCATCGTCTGCGCGCCGGACATGCCCAGGGATTCCGCGGCCTCGCGCTGTCCGCGCTCCACGCTCTGCAGGCCGGAACGGATCAGCTCGGCCATGTATGCGCCGCAGTTGATGACCAGCGCGATGACGCACATGGTCAGGCGCGGCAGGCGCACGCCCATCTGCGGCAGGCCGTAGACGATCAGCAGCACCTGAACCAGAAGCGGCGTGCCGCGGATGAAGGCGACGTAGGCGTTCATCAGCCAGCGCAGCGGGGCGATGGACGTGTGGCGGAACACGGCGACCGTCAGGCCCAGGACCGAGCCAAACAGCACCGTGAAGAACGCCAGCTCCAGCGTGATGCCAACGCCCTGCAGAAAGGCGGGATACTTCGTGATGAAGATCTCCCAGATTTTTCCGAGGTTGATCATAGCGTCTCCTTTGTTATGCAAGTATTTCCGCAAAGTGTCGTTCTTGGGCACAGAGCTTCAAGGTGTACGGCTCTTTGTCGGTAAGGGGCCGGCATCATGCCGGTGTCTTTCAGCCCGGCTGACGCTTTTCGTCAAAAACGACACGGCGGAAAGAGGATATGCCCCTTTCCGCTCAGCCGGTGCATGCGAATGTGTTGATTTACTCGATCAGGGTCGCGTTGAGCTTAACGGCCTCGTCAAACCACGCGTCAAAGGTGCCGTCCGTGGTGACGCGGTCGATCACGCCGTTGATGACGGCGAGCAGGCTCTCGTTGTCGCCCTGCGCAACGGCGACCGCCACGCCGGCGGTGTTGTCATAGACGACCGGCACCTGGCTGATGGCGAGCTTGCCGTCGTAGTGCGCGATGTAGGTCTCGGCGACGGTGTCGGTCAGCAGCAGGCCGTCCAGGCTGCCCGTCAGCAGATCCTGCACCATCAGGGCGATGGTGTCCATCATCTGCGCCTCGGTGTTGGAGAACTGCTCCTCCAGGATGCCCGCCTGCAGGGAGCCCATCTGCGCGCCCACGCGCTTGCCGGTCATGGACTCGACGGTGGTGAGTGTGTCATAGTCCTCCGCGCGCACCATCATGATCTGCGTGCCTGTGTAGTACGGATGGGAGAAGGAGACGACCTCCTCGCGCTCGGGCTTGACGGCCATGCCGGAGGCGATCAGGTCGATGTCGCCGGCGCGCAGCGCGGTGATCAGGCCCGCGAAGGACTGGTCGGCCAGCACCATCTCCACGCCCAGCTCATCGGCGATGGCCTGCGCCAGCTTCATGTCAAAGCCCTGCAGCTCTTCCACGCCGGTTTCCGGGTTGGTGTAGTAGAATTCATAGGGCGGGAAGCCGACGCTCGCGCCGACGATAATCTTGCCCTTCGCCTGAATATCCGCGAGCATATCCGCCTGCGCAACGGCGCACAGCGAGAGGATCATAGCGGCGCATACGATCAGCGCCAGGAGCTTCTTCATCATGATGCATACCCTCCTGAAACAATGAATATTTATAGATGCGTTTTGCGTGTATGGTGTATAAATATACATGTTTTTCGCCGATTGTCAATATGTCAATACAAATTCCGGCGATAGTGCGCAAAAACAGCGCGCTCAGAAGGGGTTCTTTCGTGCATCCTGCGGCATACCGCCGCTTACGTCCCGCACAGGCCCGCGTCCATGGCCAGGCCGGCGTAGATGCCGCCCTGCCTGACCAGCTCGCTGTGCGTGCCGCGCTCCAGAATACCGTGCTCGCCGATGACGATGATCTCGTCGGCGTTTTTGATGGTCGAGAGCCGGTGCGCGATCACCAGCGTCGTGCGGCCCTTGGCCAGGCGGTCAAACGCCGCCTGAATGCGCCGTTCGGTCGCGGTATCCAGCGCGCTGGTCGCCTCATCGAGGATGAGGATGCGTGGGTTCTTGAGGAAGATGCGCGCGATGGAGACGCGCTGCTTCTGTCCGCCGGAGAGCATGATGCCGCGCTCGCCGACGATCGTGTTGTAGCCGTCGGGCATGTGCAGGATGTCCTCGTGAATCTCGGCCTGCTTGGCCGCCTCGATGACCTCCTCCATGGTCGCGTCCGGCCGGCCGTAGCGGATGTTCTCCAGAATCGTGCCCGCGAAGAGGAACACATCCTGCTGCACGATGCCGATGCTGCCGCGCAGGTCGGCCAGCTTGATGCTGCGGATGTCCTGTCCGTCCAGGGTGATGCAGCCGCTGGTCGCCTCGTAGAAGCGCGGAATCAGCTGGCAGAGCGTCGATTTTCCGCCGCCGCTGGGGCCGACCAGGGCCAGCATCTCGCCCGGGCGCACGTGCAGATTGACGTGCTCGAGCACCGCCTCCTTCTTTTCGTCGTAGGAGAAGGTCACGTCCCTGAAATCGATCTCGCCGTCCACATGATCAAGCGGCTTGGCGTCCGGGCTGTCCACGATATCCGGATCCTCGTGCATGATCGCGCGGAAGCGCTGGAAGCCCGCCATGCCCTGCGTGAACTGCTCGGTGAACTGCGTCAGCTTGCGGATGGGGCTCTGCACGCTGGCAACGTACATGTTGAACGTGACCAGCGTGGCGATGTCCATCTGATCCTTCATGATGAGGTAGCTGCCCGCGCAGATGACGGACAGGCTCATCAGGTTCATCATGAAGTCCGTGCCGGAGAAGAAGCCGGCCATGACCTTGTAGTAGCCTTTGCGGGCGTCCACATAGGCGTCCGTGCAGCGGGAGAACTTCTCGATCTCCTTGTCCTCGTTGCCGAAGGCCTTCGACACGCGGATGCCGGAGATGGAGCTCTCGATCTCCGCGTTGATGCCCGCCGTGCGCTGCTTGACGGCGCGGGAGGTGCGCATCATGCTCTGCCTGCGCAGCGCGACGAAGATGACGATCAGCGGCACGCAGATCATCAGCACCAGCGCCAGCTGCGCCTTGATGCGAAACAGCACGATGAACGAGCCGGCCAGCGTCACGAAGGAGATGAACAGATCCTCCGGGCCGTGGTGTGCCAGCTCCGTGATATCAAACAGATCCGTCGTCACGCGGGACATGAGCAATCCGGTGCGGTTCTTGTCGTAGAAGCTGAAGCCCAGCTTCTGCATGTGCGCGAAGATCGCCGCGCGCATGTCCGCCTCGATGCGCACGCCCATCATGTGGCCCAGATAGGCGACGAACCACTGCGCCGCCATGCGCACGATGAACAGCACGAGCATCAGCAGCATCACCAGCACGAACGTGCGCATCATCTGGCCGGGAATGTACTCATAGAGCACCTTGCGCGTGATCACCGGGAAGAGGATATCCACCAGGGCGATCAGCAGCGCGCAGGCCATGTCCTGCAGAAACAGGCGCAGGTGCGGCTTGTAGTAGGAGGCAAATTCGCGGATGGCGCCGCCCTTGGGCGCAGCCTTCTCTTCAAAGGCCGAACGATTTTCAGACATAGTCTCTCCTCGCAGTCCGGTCAGACCACCGGCCTGATCCACTTTTCAGACAGGAAGTGCCTGCCGTAGAGGAACACCTTGAGCACGTCCTCCGACAGGTACATGACAAGATACGTGACCGGCACGCTCAGCTGCAGCGCAAGACCCGCAAACGCGGTGAGCGGGATGCCGATCAGGTACGCACAGGCAAAGTCCACAAGCAGCGCGTATTTGGTGTCGCCGCCGGCGCGGAAGATGCCCACAACCAGCATATAGGGGATGTTGCGCAGCGCCAGCTCCAGGCCGTAGACCATCAGCACCGAGGCGGCGTCCGCACGCACCGCGTCCGACACGCCGAAGACGGACAGGATGCCAAAGCGCAGCGCCACGACGCCCAGGCCGATGAGCAGCGACAGGGCGACGGTGAGCTTCAGATGATACCATGCACAGCTCTTGGTCTTTTCCATGTCGCCCTGGCCGACGTAGCTGCCCAGCATCACCGCGCAGGAGGAGGCCAGGCCGAAGATCGCCACGCAGGTCAGATCCTCGATCGACTTGCAGATGGTGATGGCCGCATAGGCCTGCGTGCTCATGTGGCCGTAGACCGCGCTGTAAATCAGGTTGGACAGCGCCCAGGTCGTCTCGTTGAAGAGCACCGGCGCGCCGATGCGCAGATAGCGCAGCACGAATTCGCCGCGGATGTCCGTCAGCTGCGACAGCCGGGCGCGCAGCAGGGTCTTCTTCCCGAGGCCCGCGATGTGAATGACGCACGCGTCCACCGCCGAGGCTGTCACTGTGGCGATGGCCGCGCCGGCCACGCCCAGCCGGGGAAAGCCGCACAGACCGTAGATCAGCAGCGCGTTGAGCACGACGTTGGTTGCCACGGAGCAGATGGCGGAGACAAACGGGATGACGACCTGCTGCGTGCTCTCCAGCACCGTGCCCGCCGTGCGGCGCAGGGCCTGGAAGGGATACGCCAGCGCCACGATGCGCAGGTAAACGCACGCCGTCTCGATGGCTGCCGGGTCGCGGGTGAACAGGCCGATGATTTTTTCCGGGATCAGCAGCGCCAGCAGCATAAACAGCAGCGAGGCGCCCAGCGCGCACACGCCCATCAGGCCATGCGTGCGGTGGATGCCTGCCTCGTCGCCCGCGCCGTAGTACTGCGCGATGAAAACCGCCGCGCCGCTGGAAAAGCCGAAGAGCACGATGCCCAGAAACCACGTCCACTTGCCCGCCATGCCCACGGCCGCCAGCGGCACATCGCCCAGACGCCCGATCATCAGCGTATCGATGAACGTCAGCGAGGAGAACAGCAGGTTTTGCAGCGTCACCGGCACGGCAATGGAGAGCATCGTCCGCGTAAAACTCAAATATTTCTGATTCATTTTCGTCATTGAAAATCGGTTGTTGAAGGGTGATAAAGTTAATTAACAAGATACTTGAATTCGCTGCTTTAGGGGATACGCGCTCCGCTGGGGCCAGAGAGACTGGGGGGAGTTTCGATTCTCCCCCCAAGCCTCTCTGGACTCTCCTTCCCCCCTGCAAACGACCAGGACTGTGGTCCTGGACCTGGGGCTGTATGAAAAACTTTGCAAATCCCCATGGGTCCAGGGTCGCAACCCTGGTCGTCTGGGGAGGGGGATGGGAGGTCCAGGAGGGTCTGGGGAGGGCATCGAAACCCTCCCCGACCCTTCTGGCCCCAGCGGAGCGCGTCCCCCCAAAGCAACGAATCTATTCAAAGCATCTTCAAAACTGGATCTCCTTAATTAGCATTAGCTCCCTAAAGATCAATTCGAGAGCACCTGGAACACCGGGCTGTGCTCCGTGACAAACGGGCCGTCCTGTATGAAGAAGAGCATGCCCGTCGCCGGGGTCTTGAGCACCTCGCGCACAGAGCCGTCCAGTGGGTTGATGATGAACGCCAGCTGCTCGCCGCGGCGCACATGCGCGCCCGCGTGCTTCACCCGGCGCAGCAGGCCGGAGGCCTTGGAGGTGACGGTCAGAATGTCCTCGTTGGTGATGACGCTGGCGGTCTGGCCCGGCGTCTGCTCGCTGCGGATCACGCCGCGGCCGTTGAGGAAGCGGACGATGGCGCGCAGCGTCTGATCCGCCGCAGCCTCGTCGATCTCCTGCGTCTTGCCGGCGTAGAGCGAATACGCCTGCGTGTCCGCCTGCTGCCAGCAGTAGTTGAGCGTCGTCTGGTCGGAGATGCGCGGCGTGCGCACATAGACGTAGGGCAGGCCGAACTCGCAGCCCAGCTCCGGGTTCTGCCGTCCGGTCTCCATCATGCGCACGTGCGGCACAAACGATCCCTTCTGATAGAAGCTCGTCAGCTGCACGCCATACTTGTACGCCTTCAGCTTTTCAAACAGCGCGCCCGCAATCCGCTCGGTGGTCGAGCCGTTCAGGTCGCCGGGGAAGCAGCGGTTGATGTCCGTGTTTTCCGGCGCCCACAGACGGCTGCCCGCGTTCATGGACAGGCCCACCGCCGTGGGCACGACCATCACGCTCTTGCCGGGCATGATGCCGCCGTCGCGCTCCACCTCGCGCAGGAACGAGACCAGGCGCGCGCAGACGTAGAGCTGCTGCACCTCGTCGCCGCGCAGCGCGCCCAGCACCACGCAGCTCTTCTCACCCTTGCCGAAACGATAGCCCATGATGTTCATGTCGTCGCGGAAATACGACGGCACGGTGAAGAGAATATCCTTTTTCATGCGCGTTCCTTTCTGCACAGGCGTGCGATGAGCGTTCCCGGATAGACGGCGGAGTAGCGGCGCTGGGAGAACACCAGTCCGCTCTCGCTCGCGGTCACATTTTCCAGCGGATCGCCATGCAGCGCGTCGATGATCGTGCCCAGCACATCGCCGGCGCTGACGTGCGTGCCGATGCGCTCCACCGGCACATACATGCCCGGGCGCGTGCAGGTGATGCGGCATGCGTCCGTCTGCTCGCGCATGCAGGGAATCTGATCGGCAGCGGGCGCTGTGACCGTCTCGCCCGACCACAGGCCCATCGCCTTCATCTTGCAGAAGATGCCATCGACCACCTGATCGGCCGTGCGCTGCGTGTCCATGCGGCGCTCGTCCACCATCAGCACCGCGGCGCGCACGCCCTCCTGAGTCAGAGCGCCGGTGAGCGACGCATTGTAGGCCGCCTTGTCCGGTACCACCCACATCAG
Organism: uncultured Clostridia bacterium; assembly: GCA_945948915.1. GTDB lineage: Bacteria > Bacillota > Clostridia > Christensenellales > Aristaeellaceae > Ventricola. Next base: position 9,014 of record CAMFCQ010000003.1, read on the forward strand.
CTCCGGACACAGCGCAGCGGCGCCGGGGATCATCATGTCTGCTGTTTTTTCGTGCAGGCGCACGGCGTACAGCTCGCTGGTGACCTGCGAGCTGGAATGGATATCCAGCGCCAGATCCGCGCCCTTCATGTCCTCAATGAGATGATAGCAGATGCTCTCCAGCGCCGTGCCGACCGGGGAGCCGGGGAACGCGCGGTTCATGTCCAGTCGGTTGCCGGAGGGCACCGTGCGCTCGTTCAGATCCAGGCCCAGCGGGTTGAGCATCGGATAGACGTCCACGGTTCCGTGCAGGTGATGCGGCTCCTTCTGAATGCGCTGCGCCACATCGTAGACGATCAGCTGGCCCATTCGCTCGTCGCCGTGAATGCCTGTCGCGATGCACAGGCGCCCGGGCGCCCCGTCGTTAGAGCGGTATCGGCAGCGGGAAACCGTCCAGTTTTCACCGATCGGCATCAGAATCGACGCCACAGAAGTGACTTCCTTGAAAACCGCCAAGAAAACCCCTCGCTTTCAAAAAGGGGAGATGCATTCTCCCCTGATTTTTCATACAAATCCTAGCACAAAACAGGAAAATTTGCAAGAAAAAACGCATGATCAATTGCGATTCAGCCCAAAAATGGCAGAAGAACAGTTTTTCCTTTCCCAAAAAAGAAAGATGTGATACACTATAAGCGCAGGAGATGGTACTTTTATCCTGCGTTTTTAATCTGATCCGTCCCTTTGCGGCAAGCCGGGTTTCCCGAAAAGGAGAAGTTGACCATGAAGATCGGCCTGTTTTCCGATACGTTTTATCCTGAAATCAACGGCGTGGCGACGTCCGTGCTCACGCTTCACCGCGAGCTGACCCGCCGCGGGCACGAGGTGCATGTGTTTGCGCCCAAGTGCCGCGGCTGGGAGAGCTACCAGCAGGACACCGTCCATTACATCGCCTCCGCGCCGCTGCTCGTGCTCAAGGACCGCAATGTCGCGTTCCCCGGGCCGCTGACCAACTGGGAGGCGACGAAGCTCGACTTTGACATCGTGCACACCAACAGCGAATTTGTGATGGGCCATTTCGGCCGTCTCGTCGCCAGGGCGAACGACAGCGTGCTCGTGCACACCTATCACACCATCTGGGAGGAGTATACCTATTATGTGACGCACGGCGTGGCGGACGAGGCGGCGCGCAAGGTCGCGCGCAAGTATTCCGAGTGGTGGTGCAACCGCTTTGACCGCATCATCGCGCCGACGGGCAAGACACTCGGCCTGCTCTACGACTACGGCGTGCGCACTCCGATGGACATCATCCCCAGCGGCATGGACATCGCGCGCTTTGCGCCCGAGCGCCACGACGCGCTGGAGCGCGCCGCCAGACGCAATGAGTGCGGCGTGCAGCCGGGCGAGCGCGTGCTGCTGAACATCGGCCGCATTTCCAGAGAGAAGAACCTGGAGCAGGTCATGCGCGTATTCCCCAGGCTGCACGAGCAGCACCCGGACGTGCGCCTGGTCATCGTGGGCGAGGGCCCGATGCGCGAGCACCTGACGAAGATGGCCGCCGAGCTGGGTGTGGAGCAGCATGTCACCTTCACCGGCCCCAAGCCGTGGGAGAAGATCGACCAGTATTACGCCATCGGCGACGTGTTTGTCAGCGCGTCCCATTCGGAAACGCAGGGCCTGACGTATGTGGAGGCGATGGCCTCCGGCCTGTGTGTCTGCGCGGTGAACGACGAATGCCTCAGGGGCGTGATTCAGGACGGCGTCTCCGGCATCCTTACCGGGGACGAGGACGAGGCGCTGCTTTCCGGCCTTCTGCGCGCCTTCTCGGACGAGGGCAGGCAGATTGCCCGGCATGCCGCGAAGTACGCCGAGCCCTTTGGCACCGAGGCCTTCGCCGCCAAGGTGGAAAAGTGCTACGAGACGGCGATTGCAGACACGAAGAAGTGACGTATAGAGAAACATATAGAGAAGCCCTCCCGGCGCTTGGTAAAAATCAGCGTCAGGAGGGCGTTGTTGTGGATAAGGGATGCTGCTCTGCGAATCAAACCCATTTCAATCGTAGGCTGCTGCGCAGCCTGCTCTGAAACTGCGTTTTTCAGAGATATTGGGCTGCCGCCCAAACCTGCTTGGGGCTCTGCCCCAAACCCCGCAAGGGACATTGTCCCTTGACCCTTCTTCGCTTCGCGCGGTGAAACGCGGGTCAGAGGATCATCGAGAGCAGGCCGGTGGACTGCAGGAACAGCACGGCCATGATGACGGGCGCGGCGTAGCGGATCATGAAGCTGTACAGCTTCTTGCGGGTGAAGCGGTCGCCGGTGAGCTCCATCTCCTCGATGACAAGCTTCGGCCCCACCACCCAGCCGACAAAGATGCACGTGAGCATGGAGATCGCCGGCATCAGGAAGGAGTTGGAGATGTAGTCCATCACGTCAAGCAGCTGCCCAACGGCGCTGTTGGGCAGCTTCAGCTCAAAGTACAGCGCGTTGTAGCCCAGGCAGATGAGCGCCGCGGCCGCGGCGGAGAGCACGCCGATGACCAGGCTCGCCCTGCGGCGGGTACAGGAGAAGATCTCCATGCAGTTGGCCACGAGTGTCTCCATGATGGACACGCAGGAGGTCAGCGCCGCGAAGGCGACCATGATGAAGAACACGATGCCCACGATGCGGCCCGCGCCGCCCATGGCAGCAAAGACCTTGGGCAGGGAGATGAACATCAGGCTCGGGCCGGAGGCCATGCCCTCCGTGCCGGAGAAGACGTAGACCGCGGGGATGATCATCATGCCGGCGAGGAATGCCACGCCGGTGTCAAACAGCTCGATCTGGCTGACGGCGCGGTTGAGGTTCACGTCCTTTTTGACATAGGAGCCGTAGGTGATCATAATGCCCATGGATACGCTCAGCGAGAAGAACAGCTGGCTCATCGCGTCCAGCAGAATCTGCAGGAAGCGGGAGAAGGTGAGCCCCTCGAAGCTGGGAATCACGTACACCGCCAGGCCCTCAAGGCCCGTGCGGGTCACGCCGCTCTCGTCCGTATGCGAGAGCGTAAGCGCGAAAACCGCGATGCCCACGATCATCACCAGCAGCCCCGGCATGACGAGCCTGGCAAAGCGCTCCACGCCCTTTTCCACGCCGCCGAAGACGACCAGCGCCGTCACGCACAGAAACAGCAGCGTGAAGACGATGGGTGAAACGGGCGAGGTGATGAAGGCGGTGAAGTAGCCGTCCTGCGCGGCGGCAGTGCCGCTTCCGACGATGAAGTCCACCATGTACTTGCTCACCCAGCCGCCGATGACCGTGTAGTAGGTCATGATCAGCGCGGGCACGAGGAACGTCAGCTTGCCCAGAAAGCCCCACGCGGGCCGGATGGAACCGAACGCCCTGAGCGCGCCCTGCTGCGTGCGCCTGCCCAGTGCGATGTCCGTGGTCAGCAGCGTGAAGCCGAAGGTCAGCACCAGCGCCAGATAGATCAGCAGGAACAATCCGCCGCCGTCCTTGGCCGCCAGATAGGGAAACCGCCAGATATTGCCCACGCCGACCGCGCTGCCCGCCGCCGCGAGCACAAAGCCGATCGAGCCGCTGAAGCCGCCGCTCTTTTTCTGCTCCATTGCAAAAACCTCTTTTCGTAGAATAGACCGGTCTTACGCCGTTTTTCGGCGCAAAGACTTTCACAGTTTATCAAGTTTCCGCCCGGTTTTCAAATCCATGATGTTTCTTTTTAAGAAATTCTTGACGTTAAAAGTTTCTTTATTATAGAATTGAGGGAAGAATCTGGGGTTTTTGAGAAGCGCACTTTGCAAAACCGCGCAAAATCAGGAAAAATGTTATTCTGAGGAAACACGGAGGCAGCATGGAGAGCATGACGGCGCGCATTGGTGCGCGCATCAGGGAAGCGAGAAAGGCCCGGGGCATGACGCTCCAGCAGCTTGCAGACGCCATTCACAAGAGCCGCGCAAGCATGAGCAAGTACGAAAACGGCGAGATCACGCTGGACGTGCAGACGCTGCACGAGATCGGCCAGGCGCTGCATGTGCCGGCCGCGCAGCTGATGGAGGCCTGCACGCCGGAGGAAGCCGCGCCGCGCCCGACGGCCGAGCTGGCGGCAAGAAGCCCGTTTTTTCAGGCGGACAGGCTGTACTTCTATTTCTACGACGGCCGGTACGGGCGGCTCAAGAGCGGCGTCATCCACGTGCACAAGGGAGAGGGCAGCGGCGGCGAAGCCAGGGCGTCGCTGTCCATCAGCGCCGTCACGCCCGCGGGCCGCAGCAGCGAAACCTATTACTCCGGCCAGGTGGTCTACTCCGACATGCTCATCCGCTTTTCCTTCGTCAACCAGTACAATGCGCTGGAGGAGGATCTGCTCTACATCTTCAATCCCCTGGAGCGCCGGGACATGACCGAGGGCCTGTTGTGCGGCATCTCCAGCGCGGACCTGATGCCCTGCGCGTTCCGGTGCATGGTGACGCTCACGCCCAAGGAGCCGACGGAGGAGTTCATCCGCAGCCTGATGATCACCAAAAAAGAGCTTCGCCGCTGGCAGAAGCTCAATATGCTCATTGTGGACAATCAGCTCTTCAAGTGAAAGAAAGGAACCCCTAACTTTTTGTTGCCTTTTCCAGAAATTGGCCCTATAATAGGCACGCGTGAAAGAACGCATACAGACAAAGCGAACGGAGGCTTCTGCATATGGAAAAGAACATCTCGAAGGCGTCGCTGGACATCATCCGCGCGATGCAGCAAAACGAGCTGACTGAAAGCGTGATCTATGAAAAGATCGCGGGATTTGCCAAGGGTGAGGAAAACAAGCAGGTGCTGCTGCGCCTTTCCCGCGAGGAAAAATCGCACTACGAGATCTGGAAGCGGTACACCGGCGAGGAGCTGAAGCCGCAGAAGGGCAAGATCCTCTGGTTCACGCTGCTTGCGCGCGTGCTGGGCTTCACCTTCGCCGTCAAGCTGATGGAGAACGGCGAGGAGAACGCGCAGGACAAATATGAGGCGCTGGCCGGCGAGGTTCCGGAGAGTGCGGTCATCCGGGCGCAGGAGGAGGAGCACGAGCAGGCGCTGCTGGGCATGCTCGACGAGGAACGCCTGCAGTATGTGGGCGCCATGGTGCTGGGCCTCAACGACGCGCTGGTCGAGCTGACTGGCTCGCTGGCGGGCTTCACCTTCGCCATGCAGAACACGAAGCTCATTGCGCTCTCCGGCTTGATCATCGGCATCTCGGCGACGTTCTCCATGGCGTCCAGCGAATTCCTTTCCGCGCGCAGCGAGGGCCGCACCGACGCGCTCAAGTCCTGCACCTACACCGGCATTGCCTATCTCATCACCGTTGTGCTGCTCATTCTGCCCTATCTGCTCCTGGGCACCACGCAGTATATCGCGGCGCTGGCGTGCATGATGCTGACGGTGGTGCTCATCATCGCGGGCTTCACCTATTACACCTCCGTCGCGCAGGGCAGGGAGTTCAAGTCGAGGTTCCTGGAGATGGCGGGCATCTCCATCAGCGTGGCCGTCATCTCGTTCATCGTCGGCGTGCTGGCCAAGCAGCTGCTGGGCGTGGATCTGTAATCAGTCATTCATCAGGCGTGAGGTACTGGGCGGCGATGTACTGTCCGCCCGCGCATTTGGCCCACTTGCTGCCGTCGCCTGCGTAGCGCCAGGACATGACGTGCACGCGCTCGCCCGGCTGAATAAAGCCCGAGGCGCTGCCGCCCGGCGATTTGCGCAGCCGGACGCGGCCATTGGCGTCAACGGTATAGCTTCTGCCGACGGCGATCTCAAAGTATTTGACGGATACATACGCAACCTGATTTTTATACGTCGTCTTGAAATAGCCGTTGACGACCTCGCCGGGGTCTGTGTCAATCGTATCGCCCGCGTGCAGAATGCCCCACGTCGCAGCCGACTGCGAGGCCCGGTTGCGCACGTTGACGTACTGGCCCTGCGGCACCACGCAGGTGAGCGTTTCGGCGCGGGCTGTGCGCAGGCTGCCGCACAGGCACAGCGCAGCGAGAAGCAGCAATGAAGTCGTTATGTGAAGCATCCTTCTGTTGTGTTTCATATCAATCCCTCCTTGCTCTGGGATATCCTATGAAACTCATACGATAAATATGCTTCATCAATAAAAGAGCATGAAAAAGGGCTTGACAGAACCGCTTAAAGGCGAGTCTGTCAAGCCTTTCATGTTCAGTTCAAGCCATGATCTAAGCACGTCAGGTAACGCTTCGCTCCCTGACTGCTTTGCCTGAATGGCTTCGCCATGTAGGGATACGTTAGGGCTGCCGCCCTAAAACCTGCCTGAGGGATTTCATCCCTCAGACTCCCTTCTTCGCTTCGCGCTTATAATTCGTTTCTATCAGAAAACAGTATCATTCCGCCGTCTTGCCGAATTCCTCGTCCGCCAGCAGCGCCTTGAGCTTCCTGTCCGGCGCGGTCTCGTCCGTATCGGGGATGGACAGGTCGATGGAATCGCCCGGCGCCTCGAGCGCGACGATCTTGGTGTGGTTGGTCTCGCCCGTGAGCGCAAAGCGCATCGCCACATCGCCGCGGCCTTGGAAGTGCATGGGAATCAGGATGCGCGGCTTGACGGTCATCACAAAGTAGCCCGCGCCCGCGTCGTACATGCTGCCCTGGCGCGGATCGACCGGGAAGAACGCCAGGTCAATCTGCTCCTGCGGGATTGGCGCCACGCAGTCGTAAAACGCCTTTTCCGCCGCCTCGATCTCGGTGATGGAGGATTCGTCCCGCCAGTGCCACAGGTTCAGGTCGCCTGCGTGGAAGATGCGGATGCCCGCATAGGAAACCAGAAAGGACACGCCCTCGTCCGTGGAGCCGAACGCAGTGACCTCCACGCTGCCAAAGCCCTGATGCTCGCCCGGGCTCATACGGATGCCGCGGTGGGGCTGCGGCACGTCAAAGCCCACGATGTATACGGCGTTCTCGCCGCACAGGCTGTAGATCGATTCGGAAAAATGATCGTCATGGCGATGGCTGACAAACACATAGAGCTTTTTGTATTCGGCCAGCGTCTCCTTCCCGGGAAGAATGCGCCTGTCCGCGCCGTGCTCGCTTGCGTCAAAGAGAAATCCCGTTTCGCCGATCGTCACCAGAAAGCCGCTGCCTCCCAGGTATTCCACTGCAATGTCCTTCATAGGGCTGCAAACGCTCCTTTCCTGATCTGTCATCAACGCTTCGTGATTTGGATGCTGCCAGTCACTTCCATTTTATCCATTTTTTACCACTTGTCAATCTTTTCTTCCACTTTTACCCCACGAGCACACCATTCACACGGGAAATCCGTGCCGAATTCAGGGTATATTCACCACAATTCGCCTATTTCCGTCAAATTTCGTTCAGCGTCAATCCATGTTCCGTGAGCTGTGCCTCCCGCGTGCACACCGCCTTCATGAACCTTTCGTCGTGCGAGACGGCGATGATGCAGCCGGGATACGACGCAAACAGCGTGCGCACCACCGGGCCGGACAGCGGCGAGAGGTTGCGGGTTGGCTCGTCCAGCAGCAGCACATTCGCGCCGGAGGCCGCCATCATCAGGAACATGAGCTTGGCCTTCTGCCCGCCGGAGAGCCCGCGGCAGGGATGATTCATCTCCTCGCCGGTGAACTTCATGGAGCCCAGCGCGACGGTGTTTCTGACCTGCTCCTCCTTGTCGCCCGTCCGCTCCAGCAGCTCAAGCGGCGTCCTGTCCATGTCGAGCAGATCGCCCGGGTCCTGCGGCATGTAGAAGACGCGCAGGTCTTCTCTCTTTTTAAGCTGATCGCGGATGACGCGCAGCAGCGTGGATTTGCCCACACCGTTCCGCCCGGTGATGCATACCTTATCCACAGCGCGCACGCAGATGTGGATATCCTGGGCGAGCGTCCTGTCTTCGATGCACAGCCGGTCAAGGTGCAGGTCGAGCACCACCTTGGTTGGCGGCAGCGGCGGGCAGGTCAGCCTGGCGAAGATCGCCTCCTCGCTTTCGGGCATGGCGGTCATCTCCTGGGCCTCGCGCTCAAAGCGCCTGCCCATGGACAGCACGGTGTGCATCTTCTTCTTGAGCAGGCGCGCTGTGCCGGGGTCCTGGCGGGAGACGGCGTTCTGCTCGTGCTCCACGCGGGCACGGATCTGCTCGTACCGGCGCATCTTCTTGTCATGCTCCTCACGCTCCTTGCGGGCGACCTGCGCCTGATGGGCAAACAGGTCCGCGCGGGCCTGCACAAATTCCCCGTATCCCTGCCGGCACACGCTCACGCGCGGCACCTGCCGCCTGCGCAGCCGCTCGATGAGCACCACGCCCGTGGCGGCCTGCTCAAGCAGCGCCTCGTCGTGGGAGACGAACAGCACCGCCAGGCCGCAGCTGCACAGAAAGTCCGACAGAAAGCGCACGGTTTCGCCGTCCAAGTCGTTGCTCGGCTCATCCAGCAGCAGCAGCTCCGGCTCGTCCATGAGCAATCGCGCCAGCTGCAGCTTCACGCGCTCGCCGCCGGAGAAGGTATCCATGCGCTGCTCGCTGTAGAACACGTCCGCGCTCAGGCGCAGCCTGGCGGCCAGAGAGCCCAGCTGGGCGGGCGTCTGATCGTAGAAGCGCTCATGCCCGCAGAAGTACGCGTAGGCGCTCAGGCCGCGGTCCCCTTCGGGCAGCTCCTGCGGCAGATAGCCCGTGCGGAACGTGTTGACGATCCTGCCATGTACCTCCAGATAGGCGTGGATGGATTCGTCTCCGAGGATCGCGCGCAGCAGCGAGGATTTTCCGTTGCCCTCCTCGCCGATGAGCGCCAGCCGCTCGCCGGGCTTTATGGCAAAGGAGAGGTCTTCGATGAGGTTCACCAGGTCTTTTTTGTGGGTGAGCGTCAGATTCTGTATGGTCAGCATGCAATACTCCCTGATTGAAAAAAAGTCCGCCCCCGGCTGCTGCCGGAGACGGAACGCAAACACGCTGTCCGGTCAATGGGCGGACAGAACGAAGGCGCGCGATTTCATCCCGTGGCACAGCAAAGCAAGCCGCCTGCGTTCCCGCAGCCGGAGGCCATGTTTCACAAAAGACGAAATCAGATGCGCATGATCGATTCTTCACCCCACTGTTAAGTCTTGGTGTATCATAGCACGAACGCCCATGCCTGTCAACAGGCTCCGGATGAACGGAAATTTGTCCGATTGTGAACATTTGGTGAACGCCGTTGACATTGCCTGCATGGGGGACTATAATTCACTCACAGTGTTAGCAAACCGGCATACGTCATAGGCAGCCCAGGCGAAGCTTTGCAGATCCCGCAGCGCTGTGCCCGAGGCCGGAGCCTTGCTAAAGAATGGATAAAACGAAGATACCGGATCAGAAGGAGGAAAACCTTGGATATCTATGTGAGCCTGGCCGAAGAACTGATGGAGGTATTCGACCGGAGAAAGCGGAGCATGCCGCATGAGGAAATCAGCGCGTCCATGCGCGGCGAAATGGCCGTGCTGCGCCTGCTTGAAAGGGAAAACCGGGCGCTGACCGCCGGCGAGATCAGCCGCATGCTGAACATGACGACCTCCCGCATCGCCGCGGTGCTGGGCGCGCTGGACAAGAAGGCGCTGATCGTGCGCAGCACGGACGTGCAGGACAAGCGCCGCATTCAGGTGACGCTGACAGACAAGGGGCTGGCCATGTGCCAAAGAAAGAAGCAGGCCGCCCTCAAGAACATCAGCCATGCCCTTTCCCAGCTGGGCGAGCAGGACGCGAAGGATTTTGTGCGGCTGATGGGGCGCATGAGCGACATCCTTCCGCCCCCGCCGCCGCCCTGCGTGGATGATGAGGACGAAACCGAAGAGTGAACCAAAGGAGGAATTTCCTGACATGAACGACAAGCTGGCCACAGGTAAGCGCCTGGCCGGGCACATCGGGCAGTACAGGCGCGACGCGCTGCTCTCCCCGCTGTGCACCATCGGCTGCGTGATCCTGGAGATCCTGATCCCGTACCTGACCGCGTCGATCATCGACGACGGCATCGCCGCGGGCAACATGAGCCACGTTGCAAAAACCGGCCTGCTGATGGCCGCCATGGCGCTGCTGGCCATGTGCTTCGGCGTGAAGGCCAATCAGCTCAGCGCGCGGGCGAGCACGGGCTTTGCCTGCAATCTGCGCCAGGCGATGTTTGAAAACATCCAGCGCTTTTCCTTTTCCAACATCGACCGGTTCTCCACCGCCGGCCTGGTCACGCGCCTGACCACGGACGTGACCAACGTGCAGAACGCCTTCCAGATGATCCTGATGGTGTGCACGCGCGCGCCGGTGACGCTCATCGTCGCGCTGGTGATGGCGCTGTCCATCAACGCCAGACTGTCGATGGTCTTCCTGGGCGTGATGGTGATTCTGGGCTTCGCGCTGTTCATCCTCATTCCGATGTCCATGCGCTACTTCAAGCAGATGTTCAGAAAGTACGACGTGGTCAACGGCGCGATCAAGGAGAACGTCGGCGCCATCCGCGTGGTGAAGGCATTCGTCCGCGAGGACTATGAAAACAGCAAGTTCAGGAAGGCGGCGGAGGATCTGTACAGCAACTCCGTCTCCGCGGAGAAGATCATCTCCCTGAACATGCCGATCATGATGGGCTGCGTGTACGCCTGCATCCTGCTCATCAGCTGGTTCGGCGCGAAGATGATTGTGGGCGGCACGGGCCTGACCACCGGCCAGCTGACCAGCCTGCTCTCCTACATCATGAACATCCTCATGAGCCTGATGATGATCTCCATGATCTTCGTGATGCTCAGCCAGTCCGTCGCCGCGGCGCAGCGCATCGAGGAGGTGCTTGACGAGCAGGCGGACATCGTCTCCCCGGAGGACGCCGTGAAGAAGGTCAACGACGGCTCCATCGACTTTGAGAACGTGGTCTTCTCCTACCGCAGGAGCGCGGGCGATCCGGTGCTGTCCGGCATCGATCTGCACATCCGCTCCGGCGAGACCATCGGCGTCATCGGCGGCACGGGCTCCAGCAAATCCAGCCTCGTCAACCTGATTTCCCGCCTGTACGACGTGGACAGCGGCAGCGTGAAGGTCGGCGGCGTGGACGTGCGCCGCTACGACCTGGAGACGCTGCGCAGCGAGGTTTCTGTGGTGCTGCAGAAGAACGTGCTCTTCTCCGGCACGATCCTGGACAACCTGCGCTGGGGCGATGAAAGCGCCACCGAGGAGGAGTGCCGCGAAGCCTGCCGCCTGGCGTGCGCGGATGAATTCATCCAGAGCTTCCCGGAGGGTTACAACACGCGCATCGAGCGCGGCGGCGCGAACGTCTCCGGCGGCCAGAAGCAGCGCCTGTGCATTGCCCGCGCGCTGCTCAAAAAGCCCAAGGTGCTCATCCTGGACGACTCCACCAGCGCCGTGGACACCGCGACGGACGCGAAGATCCGCGCGGCCCTGCGCAGGCACATCCCCGGCACGACCAAGATCATCATCGCCCAGCGCATCGCGTCCGTAGAGGACGCCGACCGCGTGCTGGTGATGGACGAGGGCCGCGTGGCGGCGTTTGATACGCCTGCCAACCTGCTTGCGACCTGCCCGATCTATCAGGAGGTCTACAATAGCCAGGCGGGCGCCGGCAGCGGCGACTTTGACGAGGCGATGAAACGCGACAGCCGTCAGGCGAAGGGAGGTGCGCGCGCATGATGAAGGGACCGCATGGCCCGCACGGCCCGATGGGCGGCAGGCCCGGCGCCAAGAACCCCGGCAGGACGATGAAGCGCATCCTCTCCGAGGTCATGAAGCGCTACAAGTTCCACTATCTGCTGGTACTTGTCTGCATCGTGGTCAGCGCGTTCGCGTCCGTGCGCGGCACGCTCTTTACCCAGACGCTGATTGACGACTACATCCTGCCGATGACCGGCCAGGAAAACCCGGACTTTGCCCCGCTGGCCAGGGCCATCGGCGGCGTGGCGGTGATGTACGCGCTGGGCGCGCTGGCCTCCTGGCTGCAGAACTACCTGATGATCTTCGTCACGCAGGGCACGCTCAGAAACCTGCGCCTCAAGCTCTATCAGAAGATGGAGCGCCTGCCGGTCAGGTACTTTGACACGCACGCCCACGGCGACATCATGAGCGTGTACACCAACGACATCGACACCCTGCGCCAGCTGATCTCCCAGTCGCTGACGCAGCTGATCTCCAGCGTGGTGACGATCGTCAGCGTGCTGACCTCCATGATCATCCTCAACGTGCCGCTTACGCTGATCACGCTGGTGATGGTCGCGCTGATGCTGCGCATCTCCATGGGCCGCATGAAGCAGTCCGGCGGCTACTTTGTCAGGCAGCAGCAGGATCTGGGCAGGGTGAATGGCTATATCGAGGAGATGATGGACGGCCAGAAGGTCGTCAAGGTCTTCTGCCACGAGGAGAAGGCCATCGAGGAGTTCAGCGCGCTCAACGAAAGCCTGCGCTCGAGCGCCTACAACGCCCAGCGCATTTCCAGCACGATCATGCCGGTGAACATCGCCATCGGCAACCTGAGCTATGTGCTGTGCGCGATTGCCGGCGGTCTGCTGGCGACGGGCGGCTATCTTGGTCTGACCATCGGCACGCTGGTCTCCTTCCTCACGCTCAACAAGAGCTTCAACCACCCGATCAACCAGGTGTCCCAGCAGGCGAACGCCGTCGTCATGGCGCTGGCCGGCGCGGAGCGCGTGTTCGAGCTGCTGGACGAGGAGCCGGAGGCGGACAACGGCTACGTCACCCTGGTCAACGCCAGGCGCGGCGAGGACGGCAAGCTCATCGAGTGCGCCGAGCGCACGGGCTTGTGGGCATGGAAGCACACGCATCAGGCGACGGGCGAGACGGACTACGTCGAGCTCAAAGGTGACATCGTCATGGACGGCGTGGACTTTGGCTACACGGACGAGAAGATGGTGCTGCACGACGTGAAGCTCTACGCCACGCCGGGCCAGAAGATAGCGTTCGTCGGCTCCACCGGTGCGGGCAAGACGACCATCACCAACCTCATCAACCGCTTCTACGACATCCAGGACGGCAAGATCCGCTACGACGGCATCAACATCACCAAGATCAAAAAGGACGACCTGCGCCGCTCCCTGGGCATCGTGCTGCAGGATACGCACCTGTTCACCGGTACGGTCATGGAGAATATCCGCTACGGCCGTCTGGACGCGACGGATGAGGAGTGCATCGCCGCGGCGAAGCTGGCCAATGCGCACGGCTTCATCTCCCGCCTGCCGGAGGGCTACAACACCATGCTCACCGGCGACGGCGCGAACCTCTCCCAGGGTCAGCGCCAGCTGCTGGCCATCGCCCGCGCGGCGGTCGCCGATCCGCCGGTGCTGATCCTCGACGAGGCGACGTCCTCCATCGACACCCGCACCGAGGCGCTGGTGCAGGCGGGCATGGACAGCCTGATGAAGGGACGCACGACGTTCGTCATCGCGCACAGGCTCTCTACCGTCAAGAACAGCGACTGCATCATGGTGCTCGAGCAGGGCCGCATCATCGAGCGCGGCACGCATGACGAGCTCATCGCGCAGCACGGCAAGTATTACCAGCTCTACACCGGCGATTTCGAGGAGAACGCGTAAAAACGAATATCAAAAAAGGAACGTTCTGTGCTGGAACGTTCCTTTTTGGTTGGCTCATACTATTCTCAAATAGAAACGAGCTATAAGCGCGAAGCGAAGAAGGGGTCTGGGGACTGGTCCCCAGGCTAGGGGTTTGGGGGATGAAATCCCCCAACGTCTCCATATCGCGAAGCGATCAAAGAAAAGCAGTCAGGGAGCGAAGCGTTACCTGACGGTCGGTTATTGCATGGCCGATTTTATTTGAGAGTAGTATCAGGACTTCATGCCGAATCCCTGCGTGCCTTTCTGATCTGATTGTGATATGCTGCCGGCGCAGGCAGATAGGTTTCTACGGGTGGTTCCTCCGCAACGGCGTACAGAAGCGGAGGAGGTGATGGAAATGACGAATGTTGAGCTTCTCAGTATTCTGCTTTCCGTCGCAGGCTTGATTGTCGGTCAATAGACAGGCCGTTGTGGAAGAACTCCACCTGTAGGGAAGCGCCCTATCTGCCTACCTTGTACGCTATCCGCCCATCGCTGTCAAGTCAGGGATGGGCGGTCTTTTTGTGCTTCTTCATTCCTGTTATTCCACCAGCAGGAAATCAAGCAGCTTCTCTTCATCCGCATTGAGCACAAGGCTCTCGTCAAAGCCGTACGCCTTCAGCATCTCCAGCGCTAGATCTACCCGGCCTACCGCGCTGGGATCGTGCGCGTCGGAATCCACGACCACCGGCACGCGGTACTTCTCGCAGCACTCGAGCATCTTTTTGTAGTTCTCGCGGCTGTTCATCCTGAAGACCGGCTCCACCAGCGAGCTGTTGTTGACCTCCAGCGCCACGCCATAATCCCGTGCGCCCTTGCACAGCTCCTCGTAGTCAAGCGGCGTGCGGTCGTCGTCCGGATGGGTGATGAAGCGCAGCTTTGGGCTGCGCTTCATGCAGCCAATGACGTTTTTCGTGTTGCCCGCCGCGCCCGCATCCTGATAGCACATCAGGTGGATGCCCGCCGAGATGTAATCAAGATGCCGGATGTTGCGCTCGGGCAGGGAGAGCTGGCCGCCCTCCAGCACATTGACCTCGCTGCCGTGCAGCACGCGCACGCCGAAGAGCTCACGCGGCACGCAGCGCAGGTTGTTGAAATAGATTGGGTCGCAGGTGCCGGGAATGCCCGGGCCGTGCTCCGTGATGCCCAGAATCCGCAGGCCGCGCTCCGCCGCAGCCTGGGCGTTTTCGCGAATGGTGCCGTATGCATGGCCGCTGGCCAGCGTGTGCGTGTGCAGATCGGCAATCAGCTTGATCATCAGAATCGCCTGTCTTTCAATTCATGATAGGAAATTGCGCAAGGAGCCGCGCGGCGGGCACAGCCCGCTGTTACGGTTCCGTGGAATTCATCTTTTCGCTGACGGCCTGACCAAACGGCGTGGCCGCCATGCCGCCCAGGCCTGTCTCGCGCAGGGAAACGTCCATCTTGTCGCCGACCTCGCGCATGGCGTCGATCACCTCGTCCGGCGGCACGGCGGAGCGAATGCCCGCCAGCGCCAGATCCGCGCTTGACATGGCGATCATCGCGCCGGCGGCGTTGCGCTTGACGCACGGAACCTCCACCAGCCCCGCGATGGGGTCGCACACCAGGCCCAGCAGGCTCTTGATCGCCATCGCCGCCGCGTGGCAGACCGCCTCTGCGCTGCCGCCGGCCAGATAGCACAGCGCCGCCGCGCCCATGGCGCTGGCCGTGCCGATCTCCGCCTGACAGCCGCCAGCCGCGCCCGCAATGGATGCCTTCTGCGCGATCACCTGCCCGATGGCGCCCGCCACATACATCGCGGGTACCATCTCTGTGTCGCTCAGGCCCTCGCGCTGCTGATACGGCAGCAGCACCGCCGGGAGCACGCCGCAGCTGCCTGCCGTCGGCGCGGCGACGATGCACTTCATGCACGCGTTGCTCTCGCCCATCTCCAGCGCCTGCGCCAGCACGCTGCCGATGTATTCGCCGCAGATCGTCCGGCCGGACGACGCATAGGCGCGCATCCTCGCGCCGTCGCCGCCGACCATGCCGCTGTGCGAGCGAAGCCCCGCATCATAGCCCTCCTGCGCGCGGCGGATGGCACCGTAGAGCGCGGTCATCTGGGCAATGGACTCGCCGGGCGTGACGCCGCGGTCCACGCAGTCGCTGCGCACGATCACGTCGAAGAGGTCTTCATGCTTTCCGGCCTCTGTCAGCGCGGCAAGGGATTCAATCGCCATCCTCAGCCCTCCTTTTGTTATGAAAATCTATTCGTATAGTGTCGTTCTCGGGCACAGAGCCACATGATTTGCGGAACTTTGTCGGTGATGCCGCCGGCAGCATGCCGGTTTGTTATGTAAATCTTTCCGCAAAGTGTCGTTCTCGGGCACAGGGCTTCAAGACTCAGAGATCTTTGTCGGTGATGCAACCGGCATCATGCCGGTTTCGGCGGACACGAACGTCACGCCGGTGATGCCCCGGATGGCCCGCAGCGTGTCAAGGCTCTCCTCGGGCACGGTCTTGTCCGTCTCGATAATCATGACGGCGCTGCCGCCGGGATAGTCGCGGTACAGGTGCAGCGTCGCGATGTTCACGCCACCCGCGGCCAGCACGCCCGAAACGTCGCGGACATGGCCCGGCTGGTCGCGGTTCTGCACGATGAGCGTGGGCAGGTCGCCGGAGAAGCTCACGCGCAGGCCGTTCATCTCCACCACCATGATGCGCCCGCCGCCCAGCGACGAGGCGATCATCGACAGCGACTTGCCGCTTTTGCCCGTCAGCTCGAGCTTTGCGGTGTTGGGGTGCTCGCCGCTCAGATTCTTGCGCGCAAACGTGCAGCGCATGCCGCATTCCTTGGCGATCGCAAAGCTGACCGGAATTCTCGCGTCGTCCGTCTGCATGCCCAGCAGGCCTGCGACCAGCGCGCGGTCCGTGCCGTGGCCCTGGCCTGTCGCGGCGAAGGAGCCGGACAGCGTGATTTTCGCCGCCTGCGGCGTGCCCTCGCCAAGGAGCCTGCGCGCCATGCGGCCGATGCGCACCGCGCCCGCCGTATGCGAGGAGCTTGGGCCGACCATCACCGGGCCCAGAATATCAAACAGGTTCATAAAGCATTCCCCTTTGTTTGCTGATTAGGAATATGCGCAAAGAATCGTGCTGCGGGCACCAAGCAGCTTGATCCGATCAGGCTGTTCGGAAGAGGGGCGGGCACAGCCCGCATGCAATACACAGATGATAGCAGAAATCGAACCCGGATTCAAGGATTTCCCCTCTATGAAAAAGCGCAATGATGCGTTACAATAAGGATGCACAGGATTCAGGAACAGGATGTGAACCATGTTTTCTCTTTCAAGCGGCGCGTGCCGCCATCTCATTGTCTTTGATCTGGAATGGAACCAGAGCAGCTATAACCCGAATCACCGCATGCCGCACGAGATCATCGAGATCGGCGCGTGCCGCGTGGACAGGGACTATCATGTCGTGGATACCTTCTCCCGGCTGATTCAGCCCAGACTCTACAAGCGCCTGGACAAGCACATCAAAAAGGTGACCGGCATGACCGAGGAGGAGCTGGCAGGCGGCCAGCCGTTTGACTGCGTGTTTGCCGATTTCATCGCCTGGTGCGGCGGGGACGCGCAGCTGGTGACCTGGGGCCGGGATGACTTCCCGGTGCTGCGGCGCAACGCCGCTTTCCATCAGTGCCCCATGCCCTTTGAGCCGCCGATTGACGCGCAGCTGGTGTTCGGCAGCGCGTGCCTGGGCTCCCTGGCGCAGCAGATGAACCTGCACGCAGCGATGGAGCACCAGAATATCGTCCTGGAGGTACCGGCGCACCGCGCGGTGTACGACGCCCAGTGCACCGCGGCGCTGCTTGCCTCCATCGACAAGGCCGTTCTGGCTATGCCGGAGGACAGACGCGCGCAGCTGCATGCGACGATTGAAAAGGAAGCGCGCATCGCCTCGAGCGTGCTGCTTTCCCTGCCCACCCGGCATGTCTATCAGACCGACGCGCTGGCGGACGAGCGGCTCATGAACATCGCCTGCCCCAAATGCGGGCGGCGCACGGCGTTTGATACGCCCTGGTTTGACAGCGGACGGGAAAAGTACATGGCGCTCTCCCGCTGCCCGCAGCACGGCATGGCCCTGGGCCAGATGCACTTCAAGCGCGCGCAGAGCGGCGCGCTCGTCATGCATCAGCGCGTCTATGCCGCCAGCGAGCAGGAGATCGACGATGTGCGCGAGCGCTACCGTCTCTATCAGCTGACGCCCCCGCGCAAGCGCCATCACCGGCTGAATATGGAGGATGCCGTGGCCAAAATGGGCGCAAAGCCAAACGAATGAATGTGCGCGCGAAATGGGGCTCTGCGCGCCGATGAAGCAAAAGAAAAAAGCGCCGCATTCCGACGCTTTTTCTTATCAGGATTCATCATCCGCTGTCAATCCAGACCCAGATGGTTCTCGATTCTGGAGACGCGCATCGCCAGGTTTTCATCGGCGGAATCCGACATCTTCGTCGTCTTCTTCGCTTCCGTTCTCGCCAGCAGGTAATCGCAGGAGACATCCAGCGTATCGGCAAGAAGGCACAGCGTTTCAAGGCTCGGCTGTCTGAGGCCGCGCTCGTAAAGCCCGACGGTGTTGAGGCTCTTTCCGATCACATCCGCCAGGGCTTGTTGGCTCATATGTTTGGCTGTGCGTGCAGCTTTGAGACGCTCACCAAACTGGATCATATTGACACCTCCTCATTCGGCTGTTCGCAGGTTTTATCCGCATTCAGCCTGTCACCTTAAGTATACGGTTCATTTTCTGATCGTCTACTGACAAAAATGATGTATTTTGCGGAGATCAACACTATTTTTCCATTTTTAGGTCGTTTTATGTTTAGAAAATTTTGAACAATGACTTGCTTTTTCATGTATATCATATAATGTTTAATGGCTTTGCAGGCCCGCCGGAAGGCCGCGGCGGCAGGCTGTCATGGATCGGAAACCGTCCTTTTTCCGGACGCTGATGAGGTGAGTTATGGAAAACCGTCTATCCGCCCGCGAGGGTGAAAACATGGTCATGCGCGCGCTGTACCTGATGGCCATCGTGCTGGTTGTGGACGGCCACACGACGCTTGGCGACATGTTCTCCATGGGCGGCCTGTTCAGGTATTACTCCTTTCATCTGATGCTCTTTGCCTTTGGCGCCGGGTATTTCTTCAGGTTCCACGGCGGCGTGCTGCACGACCTTGCCGCGCGGGCCAGGCGACTGCTCGTGCCGCTGTACATCTGGAACGCCGTTTACGGCGTGGGCGCGGCGCTGCTTCGCCGCTTCGGCGGGTTTGAAATCGGTGAGCCGCTGAGCCTGTACACGCTGCTGCTTGCCCCCATCCTCGACGGCGAGCACTTCGTCTGGAACCTTGGCTCATGGTTCATCTTCCCGCTGCTGCTGACGCAGGTGATCTACAGCCTCATCCGCCGCGCGGCAAAGGCCTGCTGGCGCGACAATGAGGTCATCACGTTCGTGATCTGCCTGCTGCTGGGCAGCGCCGCCGTCGAGCTGTGCCACGCGGGCCGCCAGGACGTGCTGCCTCTGTTTTTAAACCGCACGCTGATCCTGCTGCCGGGCTACGCCGGCGGACAGCTCTACCGCCGCAGGCTGGAGCGGCACGACACGCTGCCCACCGCGCCGTATCTGACCGGCATTGTCATCCTGCGCGCGCTGCTGTGCGTGCGCTATGAGAACCTGGCGTATCTGCTCTCCTCCTGCACCTATTTCACCTGCGGGGCGTTTGGCGTGTACTTTGGCGCAGCGCTGGCCATCGCCTTCTTCCTGCGCATTGCGCGGCTGCTGGCGCCGCATGTGGCCGGAAGCCGCCTGGCGCTGTACGCCAGCCGCCATACGTTCGACATCATGATGCACCATTTCATAGGCTTTTTCGCGCTCAACAGCGTCTTTCTGATCCTGAACGCGCTGGGCGTGGGCGCGGCGGATTTCTCGGTCAGGAGCTTCCGCACGGATTACGCCTACAACTACGCGCCGGGCGGGCGCGGCGAGTGGGATGTGCTGTATCTGCTTGCGGGCATTTTCTTCTCCCTGGGCATCGCGCTTGTGACGGACAGGATCAAGGCGCTGTATCAAAAGCGGAAGCATGGAAATCCGAAGAACGAGTAATACAAAAAAGATGCGGGAAAGCAGACCTTCCCGCATCTTTTTCAGTTTGCCTGAATTTGTGCAGTTCATTTCCGGCTGGCCTTGAGCCTGCGGATGTCCTGGCGCAGCGCTTCCTCGCGGCTGTTGATTTCCTGGCGCAGCTCCAGCGCCTTTCTCCTGGCCTCCGCCTTCAGGCGCAGCCGTTCGGCTTTCATGTCCGAGAGCAGCTGGTTGCTGTACAGCCTGGCATACGGGAATGCGCGCAGCGTGCGGCGCACCAGCCTGCCCTGCTCAACCAGCCTTTCGCGCACGGCACGCGTGATGCTCTCCGTATCGTCGGCGTGGTTGAGGTTGGCGGCGATGCGGATCTTGCCCAGTACATGCATGGAGATGATCAGATCGACCAGCATGGCGGCGGACAGCCCCGCGCACAGCGCGCTTCGCACCTGCGCGCTGAGCATGCCGAACACGCCGAAAAAGAACGGCTTGACCCAGTAGACGATCATCAGGCCCAGCAGGCCGAACGGGATGAGCGTGCCGGCACAGATGCGGCCGTTGAGGTTGAACGGCTTCTGGCTGTAATCCCACCAGCGCGCGTGGAACAGCTTTTCCATCGCATAGCTGGTGACATATTCCAGCAGGCCGCACACCAGCAGTGCCAGAGCGAACACGGCCAGCGGATCGCCGGAAAACCGCGAGAGCAGACGGCAGATCGTGACCGCGCCGAAGCCGTAGATCGGGCAGTACGGGCCGATCAGAAAGCCGCGGTTGATGAAGCGGCGAAACTGCGCGAACTGGCAGATGACCTCCATGAGCCAGCCCAGAAAGGCGCAGGCAAAGAACAGCAGAATGGTGTTTTCGATTTCGATGCGCATGATGTCCATCCCCTCCGGCGGATTGCGCCTGCACGGCGCATCTGCATTGATTATCGTCATGATAAGGCAAAACGCGCGCCATTTCAACAGACAATTTGGGCATCGTGTCCGTCATCCGCATCCGGTCAGTCCGTTCACGCCGGCGTACATGCGAAAGTTTTGCCGATTGACCGGCGACTTTTTGTTCAGAATCGTTGACTTTTCGATCGAATCCCCATAAAATATTGACAGGAACTTCTGACAAGGAAGTTCTCTTTGCCATACCTCATCAAATGATTGCGATGCGAGGGGCGGTACCTGATGAAGGCGGTCTATATCCCTGTCGGCGCGGCTGGCCATGTGCTCTCGTCGCTGCCGATGGTCGGCGAGCTGGTGTCCCGCGGCGTGGACGTCATGTACTTCGCGCCGGAGAGCATCCGTGCGCAGGTGGAAGAGACGGGCGCGATCTTTTCCGCGATACCTGCTGTCGCCGCCAAGGATAACAGCGTGGAATGCGGTCAGGACTTCATTGCCGGATTGCCGCTCGTCTTTTTGGGCGAGGCGGACGGCGTGATAGACACCATCCTGCCCGCGTGCGAGGCGTTCCGCCCGGACGTGGTCATCACGGACGAACTGGCGCTGGCCGGGCGGCTGGTCGCGGCAAAGCTGCGTCTGCCGATGGTGATGGTCTTTACCAGCTTTGCGCCGTGTGAGCAGTTTTCCATCTGCCGCTTCTGGCCGGAGTACACGGACGCGCATCCCGCGCGCGCCGCGGCCCGCAGGCTTGCCGAGAAGTTCACCCGCAAATACGGCGTGCGCCACATGGACATCTACGAGATCTTTGAGGCGACGGGCGATCTGAACATCTCCACGCTCACGCGCGATTTCCAGCCGGGCGGAGAGACGTTCGGCGACAACTTCCTCTTTGCCGGCGCACAGATCGGCCCGCGGCCCGAAAACGGCACCTGGCAGCCGCCGCAGAACGGCAGGCCGCTCCTGTACACGTCGCTGGGGTCGCTGTTCAACAACTGGCCGGAGTTTTATCAGATGCTCTTCCCGGTCGTCCAGGATATGGAGATCAACGTGCTGTGCGCGCTGGGCAAGGCGCTGAGGCCCGAGGATCTGGGCGAGATCCCGGACAATGTGGAGCTTGTCCCCTTTGCGCCGCAGCTGGACGTGCTCAGGAACGCGGATTACTTCATCACCCACGCCGGAACCGGCAGCGCGATGGAGGCCATGTATTACGGCGTGCCGTGCGTGTGCATCCCGCAGATGGACGAGCAGCAGCTCACCGCCCGGCAGATGGTCCGCCTGGGCGTGGCCAGCACGAGCATGGTGCGCGCCGAGACGACGGAGGAATCCCTGCGCGACGCGCTGACGCGGCTGATGACGGAGCCGCATTACCGCGAGAACGCGCAAAAGCTCTCGCGCATCATGCGCGAAACGGGCGGCAGCGCCTGTGCGGCGAAGGCGATCATCGAGTTCATGGAAAACAGATGACCGATCAGGCAGGTTAAGTGCAGCTTCGAATATATATCCACCACGAAAGGAGACCTTCCCATGAACATTCTGTTTGTCACCAGCGAATGTGCGCCTTTCAGCAAATCCGGCGGCCTGGCGGACGTTGCGTTCTCCCTTCCGCCGGCCCTCAAGCAAGCCGGCGACAACATCGAGATCATCGTTCCATACTACAAGATGACCCGTGACCGCTTTGAGGACGAGATTAAATTCGTCAAGAAGTGCACCTGCTGGCTTGGCGAGCGCCAGATCGAATACGGCCTGTGCCGCGGCGAGCTGAACGGCGTGACCGTCTGGTTCATCGAGCATGAGCATTTCTTCCATCGCCCGCGCCTGTACGGCTACGGCGACGATTCGCTGCGCTTTGCGTTCTTCTCCCGCGCGGTGATCGATCTGATCGGCCAGCTGACCTTTATCCCGGACATCCTGCACTGCAACGACTGGGAGACGGCGCTGTCCATCATCTATCTCAAGAACGACGCTGTGCTGCGCGATGAGCTCAAGCCGATCAAGAGCGTGTACACCATTCACAACATCGCCTATCAGGGCCAGTTTGGCAGCAGCGAGCTGACCGGTACCTTCGGCCTGCCGTGGGGCTGGTACGACGGCGGCCTGGGCTATGAGTTTGAGGGCCGCAAGGATATCAACCTGATGAAGGGCGCAATGCTCATGGCGGATGCGGTCTCCACCGTCTCGCCGACCTACGCGCGCGAACTGCACCATCCGACTTACGGCATGGGCCTGCAGGGCGTGGTGGACATGGTCAATCACAAGCTCTATGGCATCCTCAACGGCATCGACGTGGTGCACTACGACCCGTCCATCGATCCGCTGATTCCCTATAAATTCTCCTCCCGCGACCGCTCCGGCAAGGCGCTGTGCAAGCGCGAGATCCAGCGCATGTTCGGCCTGTCCGAGGAGCCGGAATGGCCGCTGCTGGCCAGCGTCGCGCGCCTGGTGGAGCAGAAGGGCATCGAGCTCATCAAGCAGATTCTGCCGCAGCTGATGGAGATGGGCGTGCAGCTCATCGTCTTTGGCCAGGGCGATCAGAAGTACATCGACTATTTCAACTGGGCCAAGCAGAACTGGCCGGGCCAGCTCGGCTTCTCCAGCGATTACAACGAGCCGATGGCCAGCAAGATCTTCGCCGGTGCGGACATGTACCTCATGCCCTCCCGCTTTGAGCCGTGCGGCCTGTCCCAGATGATGGCCATGCGCTACGGCACCGTTCCGATCGTCCACGAGACCGGCGGCCTGAAGGACTCCGTGCGCGCCTACAAGGACTTTGACGGCATCGGCGACGGCTTCGCCTTCTCGGAATATACGGCCAAGGATCTCCTTCTCGCCATTCAGGAGGCGGTTAAGCTCTACTTCAGCAACGAGACCATGTTTGACAAGCTGCGCAGGCGCTGCATGGAGAAGGACTTCTCCTGGGACAAGAGCGCCCAGCAGTATCAGTCCATGTACACCGACATCTGCGGCAGCACCGGAGCGGGCGAATACATCTCCTTCCAGGATGCGTTTGATCAGCTCAAGCACTGCTACGAGGAGAATGACCGCATCAACAAGTACCGGCACGCTGACAAGATCCGCAAGGACTATCACCGCGTGATCCAGATCGAGATCGTGGGCCGCGGCGCCGGCTTCTTCCATGTGGAATTTGCGGGCGGCGAGCTGGCCGTGCGTCCCGAGCCGCGCCCGGACGCCGAGGCGTTCATCGAGTGCAGCTTTGACAATCTGCTGGCTATGGCCCGCGGCTTTGTCACCACCGACAAGCTCTACCTCACCGGCCAGCTCCGTCTGTCCGGCAACCTGTCCAAGGGCTTTGAGGCGCGCAATCTGCTCACGCCGGCCAAGTAAACTGCACACAAAAGAGGCTCATGCTTTTGCTTCAAAGCATGGGCCTTTTCTCTTGATTCTGTTCGTCCTCCATCCGCGCAAGGCCGTGCCGGCTGCGGCGTGTCTGCGCGGGAATTTTTGCACATGGTCAGATTTTTTTGCGTCCGGCCGAAAGATTGGCCCGGCTTCATACGTCATATTCAATACAGGGAAAAACGGAAGGAAAATGAAAAGGAGGAAAATCTTACATGAGAAAATGGACCTGCATGATGCTGGCGCTTCTGGCGGCGCTGGCGCTGACCCTGCCTGCGCTTGCCGCTGACTTTTCCGCCAGCGGACTGACGGTGGGCGGCACCGCTCAGCAGCTGGGCAAGCCGAAGAACTACGGCTCCAAGGAGATCACCGTCAGGGTGCCCGGCGAGAACCCGATCGTGGAGGGCGAAAGCCCGCTGACCGGCGAGCCGTTTTCCGGCGAATACAGGATGGTGCTGGCCAACATTGACGCGCATCCCCGCGCGCTGCCGCATTGGGGCGTCGCCTCGGCGGATATCATCTACGAGCTGCCCATCCAGGCGGACGGCTCCACCCGCTCGCTGGCGCTGTTTATGACCGAGCATCCCGGCTCCGCCGGCCCGATTCGCTCCGCACGCGTGCCGATGGCTTCCCTGCGCGAGATGTGGGGCGGTACCTACTGCTTCTACGGCTATCAGGGCGGACGCGACAGCAACAATGTCAAGGACTGGGTGGTCGCCAACAGCGCCCGCAAGAAGTTCGCCGCGCCCGAATACCTGAACGGCATGACCAAAAACAGCAAGTGGTTCCCGCGCTCCAGCGACCAGAGCCACGTTGCGCCGTACAACGTGCGCATGGACATGAACGCCGTGCTCTCCGGCGAGGTGGCGAAGGCCAATCCGCATCCCTTTGTCTTCACCGATGAGGGCCTGACGCGCGGCGAGGACGTCGGCGGCATCGTCATCAGCTACAAGCAAACCAGTCCGGCCTATGTCTCCGCGTATCAGTACAACGCGGCGACGGGCTTGTATGACCGCTACCGCAACGGCACGCCGTACATCGACGGCAATACCGGCGAGGCCTGCGCCTACGCCAACGTGATCGTCCTGCGCACGGACATTTCCTGGGCGAGCGGCAATCCCTCCCGACCGGTGATCCGCCTGAACGGACAGGGTGTCTGCGAGATCTTCCAGAGCGGCAAGTATATCCGAGGCACCTGGGTGCGCGACTGCACCGCGACGAAAAACCTCCAAAACCGCATGGTCTTCCTCGATGAAAACGGCGACGAGCTGCCCATGAAGCGCGGAAAGACCTTTATCCAAATCGTCGATAACGAGCAGCCGGTCGTCGTGCTGGCTGATCAGAAGATCGAGGGCAGCGTGGAGCCGCAGGAGCAGCGGCTGGTCATCGGCACCGGCGCGGCCAAATCCAGCAAGCCGCGCGCCACCCGCACCCCAAGACCGACGGCCACGCCGAAGCCCACGCAGGAGCCGACCGCCACACCCACGACAGAACCAACCGCTGTGCCCACGCCGGAGCCTGCTGAAAAGCCGGATGACGGCGAAGAGCAGAAGCCTGACGACAGCGAGGGATCCCAGCCGGAAACCGGCGGCGATCAGAAGCCGGATGACGGCGAGACATCCCAGCCGGAAACCGGCGGAGATGAGCAGAAGCCTGATGATCCTGAGACGTCCAAACCGGACGGCAGCGAGCCGTCTCAGCCAGAACCAAGCCAGCCTGAACCGAGCGAGCCCAAGGCAGATGAGCCGGGGAACGTGCCGGGCGAATCCAAACCGGAATCCGGCGCAGAAGACAAGAGCGAGCCGCCGACTGAAAGCAAGGCGGAGGAGGCTGCGCCCGCGGCAAGCGAATCTGCCCCTGTCAGTGAGCCTGCGCCTGCCAGCGAACCCGTGCCGGCCGAGTCCGCTTCGGACGAAGGCTGATTGACCTTCCAAGCTCTTTCCTGATATGTCATACTATTCTCAAATAGAAACGAGCTATAAGCGCGAAGCGAAGAAGGGGTCTGGGGACTGGTCCCCAGGCTAGGGGTTTGGGGGATGAAATCCCCCAACGTCTCCATATCGCGAAGCGATCAAAGAAAAGCAGTCAGGGAGCGAAGCGTTACCTGACGGCCGGTTATTGCATGGCCGATTTTATTTGAGAGTAGTATCAAATCAGCCGCGGTTCATCGCCGCGGCTGATTTTTGTCTGCGTTATTTTCCGTCTTTGCCGCCGTCAGTCTGGATATAGACCGACGTGTGCTGATCATTAAGGTTCAGGGCGAGCGACTGGTGGCCGTCTGGGCTTTCGTGAATGACAACGTCGTACGAGCCGTTCACCGTTTTAGAGACGTGCGCGCCGCTGCGGATTGCTGAGAGCATCTGATCATAGAGCGCCATGGCCTCATCTGCTGCGCCTGCGCATTCTGCCGCTGCGCATGGGAAAGGAAGGCATGCATCAGCGCCCGCGGCGCATAGGCCCACGGCAGCGAGAGCGGCACTAGCAGCCGCAGAACCGCAAGATCCCAAAGCGCGACAAACATGCGCCGGGGCAGGCGGCCCCTGCATGCCGCGCGCAGCAGCGCCGTCAGCGCGATCACCGCACCGGCGCAAAGGCTCCTTTGCACAAGAGACATAGCCGTCCTCTTTTCAGTCCATATCGTCGATCATACTGCGAAGCTTCATCAGCTGCTCCCGGCTGATGTGCTGTCCGCCCAGGAGCGAGGCGAAGAGCTTGTCCGCCGAGCCATCGAACACCTTGTCGATCAGCTCCTGCGTCTCCTCCTGCTGCACCTGCTCCTTGCTCACCAGCGCGCGGCACATGAAGCCCGGCTCGCTGCGCTCAATGGCCTTTTTGGCGATACACCGCTTGATCAGCGTGTAGGTGGTGTTCACGTTCCATCCAATTTCCTCGGTGAGCGTCCTGGCGATGGCCTTGGCGGGAAGGTCTCCCTCGCGCCAGAGCACGTCCATCACCTTCAGCTCGGAATCAAACAGCTTCACAGATGCATCCTTCTCCTTTGATCGTTTGTAGTTGTCCGTCATGACGCAATAATACTACCACAGTAGTAAGAAATTGACAATACTACTGTGGTAGTATATTATTTCAGATCCTCCACGCTCTTTTTGCTCAGACGCCTTCGCTGCTTGACCGTCGGATCGAAGCCGCACACGGCGCTGTAATCGCAGGACGCGCAGGCGCTGTATGTTCCGTAGGAGGCGGGCAGATCGTCGATCACACCCGCGTATGCGTCGCCCGCAAGCGCTGCGGCCTTGTTCTTCGCAAAGGCGATCATCGCGTCCATGCCTGCTTCGTCCGTCATGGAGGCGCGGTAAAGCCCGCTGGGCTTCCCGTCCCGCGTGACCATCCCCGCGTGACGCGCGTCCTGCGCGCGCAGCACCTGTACGTCGGAGAGCGAGACGCCCGCCAGCGCGAGCTTTTTCGCAATCTGGCGCTCGACCTCCTCCTTCACGCGGGATTCGGTCTTCACCGTCGGATCGGCGATGCGGCAGTAGAAGAAGCCTGCCGCCTGCGCGCCCGGCAGCTGCGCGACTGCAGCCGCCAGATACAGGAGCAGCTGCAGCTGAATGCCGTAGTATGCCATGGTGGGGTCAAACTTCTTCGTGCCGGATTTGTAGTCGATCACACGGATGCGCTGCGGCTCTCCTTCGAGCACGTCGATGCGGTCGATGCGTCCCTGCAGGTAGACGAATGTGCCGTCCGCCAGCTCCAGCATGATCGGGGCGACGCCGTTCTGCCCGAAGACCATCTCAAAGCGCATCGGTGCAAAGCGGCTCTGCGCGAACTGCGAGACGATGCTGCGCGCCGCGCGCCTGGCTGTGCTGCCGATGCGCCGCGCAATTGCCGCGCCCCGTGCGCTCTCTCCAAGAGGAGATTTGCGCCAGGCCTCAATCAGCGGTGCTGCGGCCTGCTCCATCAGCGCGTCGCAGGTCGCCTCGTCCACATCCGGGAACTGCGGCAGGCTGGTCACGGCGCGCGTGAACTGCTCCGCCGCCTCGTGGTATAGCGTGCCCAGCTCCGCGCGGTCCACGCCTTGCTTCAGCGGCTCCCGGGGCGCAAGCCCGTAGCGAATGAAGTGCCTGTACGGGCACTGCGCAAATGTCTCAAGACGCGACACGCTCATCACCGGACGCCCGTACAGCGCGCGCGCCTGACTGCCGTCTAGTTTCTTTTCTGCGCCGCTGCCCAGCTGGCGTGTGACGGCAAGCAGCTTCTCCCTCCCCTGCGCGCTGCGGCTGAGCGCCGCGTAGGCCTGTACGGCGGATTCTGTGATCTCCTCACCGCCGTCCGCCCGCTCGGAAAGCGCGACGCTCAATGCTTCCAGCGCGCTGTCCGGCGCGCAGAGCATCGCCTCGCGTTCGCGGCTGACCACGCCGCCGCTGACGGGCATCGCCGGAAACAGCCGCCGCAGGGCCTGCACAGACGCATCCTCGCGAAGCGCGCGTCCTGTCTCATCTGCCAGCGCGTAGGAGATGATCAGTCGCTCCCTGCAGGCGGTGAGCGCCTTGAGCGTATCCAGCTGACTGAGCGCGGCACGCTCTGCCGGGCTCATGCCCAGGTAAGCGCCTGTCGCGGCGGAGGCCTCGTCCTGCTCCTGGGGAGTCAGCAGGCCGCCGCCGGACGCATCCAGCCGGTCGTTCATGCCCAGCACAAAGAGCGACTTGACGTCGCGCGTGCGCACGTTGCCGATCTCGCCGCAGATGACCGCGCCGTCCGCGGGCGGCAGGGCGGCCAGCTCCAGCGCGGACAGACCGCTTTCAAGCAGGCTGAGCACGACCTTGGCCGACGCGCTGCTCTCTCCCAGCAGCGTGTGCAGCTGATCGAGCGTCTCCATCAGCAGGTTCCATACCTGCGCACAATCCTCGGCCTCGCTCATCAGACCGGCCTCTGTGAGAGAAACGCGCTGCGCCTCGAGCGTGTCAAGGGCGCGAACATCCTCAAGCAGAGAAAGGACGGCCTTGATCGTATCGTCTGCGTTTTTGGCGCGCCGCAGCGCGGACTGAAGCGTAAGAAGCGGCGCAACAGACTTTTCGCGGCTGGCATTGAGCTGCGCAAGGGCGGTTTCGTCTCCGTCCTTGATGTAGGTAAAAGGGTGCTTGATCGCCTCGCCGCGTACATCCATGCCCTCGATGTAGGCACACAGCGCGTCCGCATCCGCCTGCTCAAGACAGAGGAACCCCGATTGTATGCATTCCACGACATCCGCTGCGCGCCAGCCGCCGGAAACCGCTGCAAGGCTCGCGGTCAGAAAGCGGCAGAGCGGATGCGCGCCTGCCGGTCTTTTCTCCGCGATGTAGACGCTCACGCCGTACTGCGGCAGGATGCTTGACAGCAGCGGCGCATATCCGCTCTCCCGGGGATAGACCACGGCCATCTGCTGGGGATCCTCCCCTGCCGCCAGCATGCGGCGCATCCGACTGCCGGCAAGATGCACCTCCTGCTGCATCGAGCTGGCTGCATGCAGCGAAATATGATCAGGCGCAGCATCAAGCGAAGACGCACTAAGCGCGAATAGCGAGCGCTCAAGCAGCTGAAGATCCTGCGGCACGTCCAGCGGCGCAGCGATTTGCTCCCGATCGATGGGAACGCCTCGCTCTTTTGCCAGAGCGCACAGGCGATCGATAGAATAATTCACCGGCGCGAACAGCCTGCCGTCAGGCACGCTGTTCCCATCCGTTTCCACCGCCAGCGTGAGCGATTGGGATAGCGACGCCATGTGAACGAGTTCAGCGGCGAACGTGGGCGTGATCATATCAAAGCCGAAAACGAAGACATGCTGCCCGCTCAAAACGCCGGAGCGCTCAAGGCGCGCAAGCATATCGCGCGAAACATCCTCCGCATCGCAGAGTTTTCCGGCCATGCGATGCTCATAGGCCGCGTAGATGCGCGCCGCGTCGGCAAGCTTTCCCGCAGAAGGACGTTGGCGCTGCGCTTCATCCATAGAGTCCAGCGAAGAAAGGATATCCTGCGCGGATTTGCCGCCGCGCTTGAAGTCGGCAATCAATGCAGACATCTTCTGCGCAAGGCCCAATGCGCCGTTTTCCGCGGCGCTGCGGTACACCGTCAGGTTTTCCTTCTCCTGATCGATGATCTCGCTGAGCACCATGCATTTGCCGCGCTCGTCGAAGATCACGCGGTCAGGTTGACCCGCCCGCTCGAATACGCGCGACTGAAGCCTGCCCGGTGAGAGCACGTCGATCAGAAAGGTGCCCTCGAGGTTCAGGCGCGTCATCACCTCGAGCTCCGCCTGAAGGGTAAACTGTGACGGCACGAGCAGCATGCAGCGCTGGTCCTGCGCGGCAAGGACACCGATTCGATAAACGATTTCCCCGATAAGCCTGTGCGGTCTGGCGGTGATGATCTTCATGCGCGTTCTCCTCCACGATTGTTTCACGTGAAACAAGGAAAGCTGCCGCGGCGGGACGGACAATGTTTCACGTGAAACAAGGAAATGAAAAGTTCTGTATAGAATTATAGCACATAACAGACCGTCTTTCAATTTGACACACCGGGAGGAAGCCATGCGCATAGCCCTCATCGCCGATATTCACAGCAACATCCTGGCACTTGAAGCCGTGCTCAAATCCGTCAGGAAGCACAGCCCGGACAGGATCATCTCCCTGGGCGACCAGGTGAACCTTGGCCCCTGCCCCAGAGAGACGCTGGAGCTGCTCCGGGCGGAAAACGTCACCTGCCTGCACGGCAATCACGAGCGCTACATTCTCTCCGCGATGGCGGGTGATCCCGGCTACGCCGGCGCAAACTTCGAGTCGCTGCGCTACAATGCATCCCTGCTGACGCGCGAGGAGATCACCTTCCCCAAAACTCTGGAGCTTGAGGGTGCAGTTTTCACGCATGCCATGCCGGAAGACGACCGCTTTCCTGTGTTTGATGAAAGCAAGGCGCTGCCCATGCTGCGCGGCATGGAGTTCGAGCACCCGACGCACATCTTCTGCGGCCACGGGCACAACCCGACGCATATCCAGATGGGCAATCTGACGATCGACTCCATCGGCAGCGTCGGCTGCATGGACGACGGCGCGCCCGGCGTCGCGCCCTACGCGATGCTGACGATCTCAAACGGAGAGACCTTCCTGCGCCCGTATGATGTCCCCTACGACACCCGCCCCATGCGCAGCCTGTTTAAGAAAAGCGGCATGGCGGATTACTGCCCGATCATGGCGCACCTGATCTGCCTGCAGATGATGGAAAACAAGGATTTCCTTGTTGGCTTTGTTAAGAGGGCGCTCGCTCTGAGCGAGGCGCGCGGAGAAAGCGTCGTCAGCCTGAAAACCTGGCAGGACACGGACGCGGTCTATGACTGGCCGGACGGCGTAGGCACTGCGGCGTTTTGGCGCTGAGCGGCATATAGCTGAGCAGAAAAGCAGAAAGCACATGCCCGGACAGACAGGCATGTGCTTTTCATATGGGATTCGGTGCGCTGCAAAGGGAAAACAGACGCGTTCATTCGATGACCTTACCCGTCCTGATGAAATGCCCCTCCTGAATGGCCGCCACTGTGGCGACAACGCAGACAACGCAGCCGCATAGGGGCAGCGGAACGAAGGACACGGCGAGCGGCAGGGCAAACAGCAGCGCGCCCGTCAGCTTGTTCAGGAGCGTGTGCTCAGGTACAAATCGCCTGTGCACGATGAAACCGGAGATCACATTGACCAGCTTGATCGCGGCAATCAGCAGCGTCCAGGCGAGCAGCCAACGCGGGAGTTCGAAGAGAGGCAGCAGCTTGAGCAAGCAGACGGCGGCAAAGGAGAAGTCCGCGGCGGTGTCAAGCGACGCGCCCAAGCGGCAGACCGAGTTTGTCCTGCGGGCGATGAAGCCGTCGGTCATGTCCGACACGCCTGCCAGAAGATAGAGCGCATAGAACGCGGGAGAAAACGCAGGGGTAAAGATCAGCACGGCAGCGCACACAAGCCGGATGGATGTCACGAAGTTTGCCATGTATACCTCCTGCCCTGCTCTGCACGCGAGATGGTCAGAACAGGTATATCAATTGGAATGGGCAATCCTCATGATACGCTGCCCCGGCGCGGCCGTCAAGAGGATTCGCCGCCCGTCTCCATATCCTCCGCGGTCGCCGGTCGCATCTCAAAGGTGTGCGTCTCAAAGCGATCCTTCTCCCAGCAGTTGAACGCGCGCAGGGCGTAGACGTCGTGCAGCTCGTTCTTGCCCAGCGTCTCCGTCTGGCGATACATCGTCGGCTCTGACTGCTCATCGTCAAGCGGCATCACCATGCCGCCGCCGGAGAGGCCGGAGGTCAGCCGCTGCTGCGCGTACTGCCCATCCGCAGGCAGCTGATCCGCAAGCTCGGGGTCGATGAACTCAAACCACAGGCTGTGGTCGGTCTTTGTGTAGGATTCCATGTCCGTGACGGTGTAATCGATGATCGCGTAAATGTCCTGCGGCTTGACCTCGATGGTCAGCCGGTCCACGCGCACGCCGACGCCCGGATACTCGACAGGCTCACGGCTCACGAAGACGTTCGGAATCTCGCCATCCAGGACAGGCGTGTCCGTGGGACTGACGGAGGCTGTCAGCGTAAGCGTTGTTTCCAGCGTTTCGCGCCTGTCGTAGTCGGCGTACCCTGTGGGATCGAGCGGCGTGTCATACGGCATGAGCATGGCCTGCAGCGTCACCTCGCGCTGCGGCTGGTCGTCGGCGTATTCATCCTGCCGGAAGATCGTCAGCGTCCCGTCCTCGCCGAGAATGTAGTCCATGGAGCCGCCGGTGATCCCCTGCTGCGCGTCCGCTATGCAGACATCGGCGGCATATGCCTTTTTGTAGCCCTCCGCCTGCATCACCTGATAGATCGTGCGCATGTCGTTTTCGCCGTCCATCACGTACTCGTGCGTCAGGTTGATGAACAGATCGGAGAGGTAAACATCCTCCCCCATCAGCAGAACATGCTCCTCCTTGGGCGTCACATCCACCGTCATGCGGGAGGTGCGCCCATCGTAGAACAGCTCGCGGATGCTGACAGTGACCCATTCGTTTTCAAGCACGGCGACATCCGTAACCACATAATCCTGCGCATCCTCCGGGATGTAGTGATCCACCGCATAGCGGTCGATGAAGTCAAGCATGCCCCAGCGGTTGGCCGCCGCGATGGCTGCGGCACAGAGCATCACGGCGAGCAGCGCCATCGCGGCCGCCCATGCGATCTTCTTCTTCATAACAGGTTTCTCTTCCTTTCCATAGGCTGCGCGCAGCGTGCGCTGCACAAGCATCGGCGCGGCATGAACGCCGTCCGTTTCCGTTCGCAGCCTTTCGGTAAGCTCGTTGCGCGTCATGCGTCCACCTCCTCGCCCAACAAACGCTTCAGCAGCGCCCTCGCCCGGCGCAGCCGGGTTGATACGGTATTGACGGGGAGATGCAGAACTTCGGCAATCTCCCCCAGCTTCATGTCCCGATCGTAATACAGCACAACCACCTCGCGGTACTTGCCCTCAAGCGCGAGCACGGCGTCGCGCACAGGCGCGGGATCGGCGTGCTGCGGCGCGGGCAGGTCAAAGAGCGTTTCGACCGGCCGGCTCTTCTTCATCATGCGGAACCAGCCGGTGCGGAGCATGTCCCGGCAGGTGTTGACCGCAATGCGGGAAAGCCAGGTCTTCTCACTGCAGCTTCCCCGGAAGGAATCGCGGTGCAGCCACGCCTTGACAAACGTCTCCTGAAAGGCGTCCTCCGCCAGGTGCCTGTCGCCCAGGTACAAAAGGCACAGCCGCAGGATGTCGTCCCCATAGCGGGCGATCATCTCCTCCATATCCAAGCCTTCATCCCTTCCTTCGATCGGTGTTTTTAGCGCGCGTTCTTTCGTGTTCATCCATACAGACGCGCGCTTCGCCGGTTTTCGTTCAACAAATTGACGGAAATTTCTCAGAAACGGATTGACAGACCCGCCTGCCTGTGATATACTTCATTACACTAAAGCACTAACATAATAAAGTATCGCTGAGAGGGGTAACACGTATGAAGAAGATTTTCGCGCTGCTGCTTGCCGCTATGCTGCTGCTCACCTGCTGTGCCGCGCTGGCGGAGGATGACGGCCTGGCCAATGTGATGGCCAAGGGCAAGCTGATCATGGGCTTTGACGAGGCGTATCCGCCGATGGGCTTCGTGGATGAAAACGGCGAGCATGTCGGCTTTGACATCGATCTGGCCAGGGAGGTCTGCAAGCGCCTGGGCGTTGAGCTCGTGCTGCAGCCGATCTCCTGGGACGCCAAGGAGCTGGAGCTCAGCGGCGGCAACATCGACTGCATCTGGTCCGGCCTGACCATCACCGACGAGCGCAGGGAGCAGATGCTCTTCACCATGCCGTATCTGGCCAATGAGCAGATCATGGTCGTCATGGCCGATTCCGGCATCACCTGCCAGGCGGACACCGCGGGCAAGGTGCTGGGCACGCAGGCTGGCTCCGCCTCCGTGGACGTGCTGGATGCCTCCCCGGAGTTCAAGGCTTCCCTGGCTGAGATCGCGCTGAGCGATGACTTCGTCGCGGCGCTGATGGACCTCAAGCTCGGCGGCATCGACGTGCTGCTGATCGACTCCGTCGTGGGCAACTACTACATCGCCCAGCAGGACGACCCGACCGCGTTCGCCGTGCTGCCCGAGGTGCTGCAGGCCGAGGAATACGGCATCGCCGTGCGCAAGGGCGAAGAGACGCTGGCCGACGCGATCAACCAGCAGCTCATCGCCATCCAGGAGGACGGCACGCTTGATACCATCCGCGCGGGCTGGTTCGCCAACGACGTGACCACCGTCGCCAAGTACGCTGCTGACTACAAGAAGTAATTCCCTCCCAATTGGAATGAGGCTGTAATCGCGATTACAGCCTCATTCCTGCTTATTGATTGCAAATGTGCCCCTCTGCACGGCATAAAAAGGACATATGTAAGAGGTATTCATGCGGTATTTCAACAATCCGGAAGCGTTCATGAAGCTCGTGATCTCCATGCAGAGCGGCCTCGTGAACACGCTCACCATCTTCTTTGCAACGCTCATCTTCTCCATCCCGCTGGGCATGGTGCTCGCGCTGCTGCGCATGAACAGGCGCAAGGTTGTGAGCATGCCCGTGTCGCTGTACATCCTTGTGATGCGCGGCACGCCGCTGATGCTGCAGATCTTCGCCATCTACTTCGCCATCCCCATGATCACCGGCAAGAACCTTGACCGCATGGCAGCGACGATCCTCGCGTTCTCGCTCAACTATGCGGCGTACTTCGCGGAGATCTTCCGCGGCGGCATGATGTCCATTCCCGTTGGCCAGCACGAGGCCTGCCAGGTGCTGGGCTTCACGAAGATGCAGACGTTCTTCCACGTCGTGTTGCCCCAGGTGGTCAAGCGCGTGCTGCTGCCGGTGTCCAACGAGGTCATCACGCTGGTCAAGGACACCTCTCTGGCCAACATCATCGCCGTGGGCGAGCTGTTCCGCGCGGCCAAGAACGAGGCCAGCCGCACCGCGTCCGTGGAGCCGCTGTTCGTCGCGGGCCTGTTCTATCTGCTGATGAACGGCGTGGTCACGCTCGTGTTCAGCTCTCTCACCCGACGCATGGACTACTACAAGGACTGAGGAAGGAGGTTTCCCATGCTTCAGGCGATCAACGTTCACAAATCATTCGGCGAAACCGGCGTCCTCAAGGGCGTGTCCGTGCGCGTCTCCCGCGGCGAGGTCGTGGCGATCATCGGCCGCAGCGGCTCCGGCAAATCGACCCTGCTGCGCTGCATGAACAACCTGGAAACCGTGGACGGCGGCGAGATCCGCATCGGCGGCGAGGCGCTCGTCGCGCCCGGCGCGGACGGCAGACCCGTCTACAAGAAGGACGGGGAGCTGCGCGCGCTGATGCTCAAGATGGGCATGGTGTTCCAGGATTACAACCTCTTCCCCCACTATTCCGTGCTCAAAAACCTCACCGCCCCGCAGACGCTGGTCTTAAGGCGCGGCGCGAAGGAGGCCGAGGAAAAGGCGATGGCGCTGCTTGCCAAGGTCGGCCTCGAGGAGAAGGCGAACGAATACCCCTGCAACCTCTCCGGCGGCCAGTGCCAGCGCGTGGCGATTGCGCGCGCCCTGTGCATGGATCCGGAGATCCTGTGCTTTGACGAGCCGACCAGTGCGCTGGACCCGCAGCTGACGCAGGAGGTGCTCTCCGTCATCCGTGCCCTGGCCGAGGAGAAGCGCACGATGGTCGTCGTCACGCACGAGATGAACTTCGCCCGCGACGTTGCCGACCGCGTCATCTACATGGAGAACGGTCTCGTCGTCGAGGACGGCCCCGCGCAGGAGGTGCTCGGCGCGAACAGGAGCGAGGCGATCCGGGCGTTCGCGGGCGAGGCGAATTATTAAACAAAGTCAAAGAAGGCGCTGTCTCAAAATAGCTGAATCAAGCCATGAGAGGCAGCGCCTTCTTTGCTTATGATGAATACGATCCTTGCCGCTCACTTCCCCACGCAGAACCTCGCGAACACCTCGTCGATCACCTGCTCGTTCAGCGTCTCGCCCGTGATCTCGCCCAGTGCCTCGAGCGCATCGGACAGATCCACCGCGCACACGTCCAGCGGCATCTCCTCCTCAATCGCCCGCTGCGCCTCGGCAAGCGCGTCGCATGCGTGCATCGCCGCCTGCACGTGGCGTGCCTGGGAGAGCATGGACGATTCCGCGCCGTCCTTCGGCGCGAAGGAGATGAGCAGCGCTTTGAGCGCATCCAGCCCCTCGCCTTTCGGTGCACAGACGGTGATTATCTGCGCACCCGGGAATTCCGCCGCTGCTTTCTCCGGAGAAACCTCCGCTGGCAGGTCGCCCTTGCTCAGCACGACGACGTGCGGCGCAAGCCCGCAGAGCACCTCCCGATCCTCCGCCTCGATCCTGCTGGAGCTGTCCAGCACCAGCACGCGCACGTCGGCTTCGCTGAGCGCCTTTTTGGCACGCTCCACGCCGATGCGTTCCACCATATCGCCCGTCTCGCGCAGGCCTGCCGTGTCCGTCAGGCAGACCTTCAGGCCGTCGATCTGGATGGACTCGGTCAGCGTATCGCGCGTTGTGCCGGGAATGTCGGTCACAATCGCGCGCTCGCCGCCGATCAGCGCGTTGAGCAGGCTGCTCTTTCCGGCGTTCGGACGGCCGCAGAGCACCACGCGCAGGCCCTCGTCCTCGATGCGTCCCGCGCGCGGATCACAGGAGGCCAGCAGCCTGCCGCGGATCGCGCCGCATCGCGCATGGACCTGCTGCGCCGTCTCGCTCTCCTCCACCTCGTCCGGGAAATCGATTGCTGCGGCGATCTCAGCGAGAAGCGCCACAATTTCCTTCCGTGCTGCGCGCACGAACGCGGACACGCCGCCCTCCATCTGCCGGATGGCAGAGGTCATTGCCCGGTCGCTGCCAGCGCGGATCATGCGCATGACGGCCTCCGCCTGCGCAAGGTCGATGCGCCCGTTGAGAAACGCGCGGCAGGTGAACTCGCCGGGCCTGGCCATGCGCGCGCCATTACCCAGCAGCAGCAGCAGAATGCGGCGCACCAGCGCGTCCGAGCCGTGGCAGTGGATTTCGGCGACGTCCTCGCGCGTGTAGCTGTGCGGCGCGCGAAAGAGCACGGCCATCGCCTCGTCCACGATCTGTCCGCCGTCCATCACATGGCCGAACGTAAGCATGCGATTCGTGAACGGTCGTCCGCTCTTGGGCCGGAACACGCGCAGCAAAATCTCCTCGCAGCGCTCGCCCGACAGGCGCACGATGGCGATGCCGCCCTCGCCGCTGGCCGTCGCCTGCGCGGCGATGGTGTCCCTGCTGATCAGCTGGTTCATGATGTCTCCTCCCCGTTATCCACAGCTTCCTGAAAGCTGCTTGCGATGATGCAATGCTTGCGTTTATCCGCGCAAGGCGAAGGGCAGTCCGATGCGCAAAGCAGGCATCCGGTATGCTTTCGATTGCTTATCAGTTTATCACGCTTTGCGTGTTTTCGCAAATTCTGCGGCGATCGGCGTGAAAAAAGACCAGCGGCGATGCACGCTTTTCACACCGGATGAAAGCATTGCACAGAAACTGCCTGTCATGAGTGATGTTCCGATAAATGATTGAAAAAGTCTTCGCTCAATAGTATACTGATACATATCCGTGTGAATGAAACAGTATGCTGGAATCGCCTGCGAATCGGGATCACAGCAGTTACAGATTCATATGCGGCGCGGCCATTCTCACTGCATCGAAAAAGGAAGTTCGGGAAAAGGCTGTTTCCCTCGACGGGCAAGGGAACAGCGTCATCGCAGCCGGGCGTGCCGCGCTGAATCTGACCATGAGTTTTTGGACAATGCAGTCAACAGGCCTTTCGAGGATATCTATGTAAGATCAGGAGGAAACAGGTATGCGTTATGAAATCAAGGGCGGCGCGTTCCCCGTTGTCGTATGCAGTCTGGAAAGCGGCGAACGGATGATCACCGAGCGGGGCTCCATGGTTTGGATGAGCCCCAACATGCAGATGGAGACCCGCGGCGGCGGCCTTGGCAAGATGTTTGCCAAAGCGTTTTCAGGTGAGAGCATGTTTCAGAATATCTATACCGCCCGGGGCGCAGGCATGATTGCGTTCGGTTCCAGCTTTCCCGGCCGGATCAAGCCCATCGTCATTGCGCCCGATCAGGAAATGATCCTGCAGAAGAGCGCCTTTCTGGCGTCCGAGGCAGGCGTAGAGCTCTCCATTCATTTCAGAAAGAACCTCGGCGTGGGCTTTTTTGGCGGCGAGGGCTTTATCATGCAGCGCCTTTCCGGCAGCGGCATGGCCTTCGTGGAGATCGACGGCGAGCTCGTCGAATATGATCTGCAGCCCGGTCAGCAGATCGTGGTCGATACCGGCAATGTGGCAGGCTTCACGCCGGGGGTCCAGATGGAGATCCATCAGGTGCCCGGCATGAAGAACAAGCTGCTGGGCGGGGAAGGGCTGTTCAACACTGTCCTCACCGGCCCCGGCAGAGTGTGGCTGCAGACCATGCCGATCTGCAATGTTGCGGCGTCCATCCGTCCGTACATCCCCACCGGAAATGGTTAAGCCGCAGGAATGAAGAAACGGCGCACCTCAATGATGTGTCATTTCTGTATGACATGGATAAAGGGAGGAATACAAATGAGAAAATTCGCATCAGACTTTCGGGCAATTGCCCGTGACGCCCTGTGCGGGAAATGGAAGACTGCCGTACTGACAGGCTTTTTGGCCGGACTGATCGGCGCTTGCATTGTATCCGTCGGCGGCAGCACCACCAGCATCCGTACTTCTGCTCAGGAGCTGCTTCAAGTTCTTCAGAGCTATGAACAGATGCTCCTGCTCCAGGCTATTCTCCTCATTGTCATTGGCGTCCTGGGGATTTGGTCAATCGTCACCATTGTCATCGGCGGTGCCGGAAAGCTGGGCTACGCGATCTTCAACCTGAAGCTGGTCGACAAAGAGCATGCTGCGACTTCAGACCTGTTTTCGCAGTTTAGCCGTCTGGGCGCCGGCTTCTGCATGAACTTCTTTATGGGACTGTTCACATCCCTGTGGACGCTGCTGTTGATCATTCCTGGCATCGTGAAATCATTCAGCTATGCCATGACGCCGTACATTCTGGCCGAGCACCCTGAAATGAGATCCAGGGACGCCATCACAGAATCCAGACATCTCATGGACGGCAACAAGGGAAGGCTCTTCTGTCTGCACTTCAGCTTCATTGGATGGTACCTGCTCTGCCTCGCGCCCCTGGTCATTGCGTTTGGCGTGGTTTACACCGGCGCAATCGACAGCCTGGCGGTATTCTTCTGTATCCTCCTTGGCGGGATCATTGCGGCCTTTATCGGTTGGCTGTTCCTGCGGCCCTATCAGGAAGCGGCCAATGCGGCCTTCTATCGGGATATCTCCGGGACGGCGCAGAAGGCTCTGGAGCCCGCTGACCTGGAAGAGGATATGCAGCAGGTGACTACGGAATGAAATCAGAAAAGCACAGCTTCACAAGGCTGCGCTCAGTCCGCGGCGGAGGCGGCAGGCTATCCTGGATTTCATCCTGCATCCTGTTCCGCCTTCATTTGAGATCGGCAGAAAAGCCCCTCTTCTGTGCTTGACAAACTCTATGCCATCCATTATGATCGAGCGTGAACGATAAACTTCGGCAGGTGGTTGGGTTGGTTACGCTCAAGGAGATTGCAGCGGAGGCCGGTGTCAGCGTCATGACGGTGTCCAACGTGATCCATCACAACATGACGCGCGTATCGCCGGAGACGGCGGAGCGGGTCCGCGCAATCATCGATAAATATCACTATGTCCCCAACATGGCGGCGCGCAGCCTGATTTCCAAGGCGTCGCGCATCGTGGCGCTGCTGCTGCCGCTATGGCATGCGACGGCGGACAGTCTGCTGCTGGACCCGTATGTGGGCCAGATGGTCGGCATGCTGGAGACGCTGCTGCGCGAGAAGAACTACTATGTGATGATCTGCTCCTTTGAGACAGTGGAGCAGGTGCTGAGCATCCAGCGCACCTGGCAGATCGACGGCTCCGTGCTGATCATGCCGCACAAGGACAGCATCACCCGCGAGCTGGTCAAGCGCTCGGTTTCCCCGCTGGTGGTCATCGACCGGTGGTTTGACGACCTGCCGATGAATTCCGTCACGGTCGATGACCGCAAGGGCGGCTATCTCTCCGCCAGGCATCTGCTGGAAAAGGGACACAGAGCCATCGGCTTTGTCGGACCGACCATCAAAACCTCTTCGGTCATCCATGACCGGTATCTGGGCTATGAGGACGCGCTCAGGGAGTTCGGCCTGACGCCGAATCCCAAATGGGTCTTCAACAAGCGCTTCCATCAGGAGGGCGGCGAACAGACGGGACAGGAGATCGCCGCCATGCGCCGCCGCCCGACGGCGGTCATCGCGACCGAGGACATGATTGCGTGCGGCGTCATCCGCGCGTGCACGGAGAAGGGCATGTCGGTACCGCAGGAACTCTCCGTGATCGGCTTTGACGATTCCCTGCCCTCACGCCTGATCTCCCCCGCGCTGACGACGATCGCTCAGGATGTGCGCGGCAAGGCGGCCGGCGTGGTGGAGATCCTGATGGAGCTCATCAAGGACCCGGAGCTCACCGGCCGACACATTCAGATGGACGTTTCGCTGGTCGAGCGCAAATCCGTCGCGTCGGTCTGAGCAGACGGCGTGTCTGCGGCACTTGACGACAATCCGCTGAAAGGGGCTTCGGCCCCTTTTGTTATGTAATACTGTTATGTAGTACCCTCTTGTCAAGTGCAAATTAGGGGAAAGCGTACCCGCCAAGAAGGGAAGTTATCAAGGCATTTGGAAAGAGCCAGAGAAACAGATTCCCGGCATTGGCCACTCTGTTATACGCGGATTGGCTACCGCAGATCAATGGTCCGCCGTGAGTTCTGAATTCTAATCTCGCGAATCGTATGAAAGCGTCGTCATAGTATGATCACAGATAACTGAACCGTTTATGTTACCGTTGATGACGATGTAGCCTTTGGCGGCAAGCTCGCCATTCAGTATTTTGATGATCCTGTAAGCCTCAGCACGGGAGATTCCGAGCACTTCGGAAACCTCGTCAGCCTTTACAAACAAGCTTTCTGCCATATTGAAAATCCTCCTGGGCATTAGTGTTTGGTTTTTATCCTTACACCTGTTAGGACATTTACCGGAGAAAAATCAACGGTCTTTTGTGTCCTCAACTGTCCTCACGGAAGATTTTTTTGTTTTCGCACGTTTGGGAGACAAGAGAGACAAGTCATTCAGAGGAATAAAAAAGCTCTCAAATCTAACCAGAAACAGCTGGATTTGAGAGCGATGAGACACTTTGACATTATTCTCGTAAAAAAGCTAATGTCCTCAAATTGTCCTCGTGGAACCTTTGGAGAGCCGAAAAAGCCTTGCAAATCAAGGGTTTTTGGTTTTCCGTGGATTATTCCCACTCTTTTGATGTTAACTAATTTTGCTTAATTTCTGTGCGCCGTGATCTATGTGGTGGCTCTGAATCTCTACAGTATCCCTGCCATACGACCTGCCTGAACGCCGGTTATCATTTCGTTATCAGAGGTGATAACAGGAGAGAGGCAGTTGTGGATGGATTCCGTAGGGATATTATAGTATAGGATGGGGAAAGAATCAAGGGGAAATCGATACTTGACGATGAACAGCTTTTCATCCCGAATTCCGCCGAGCGAAGGGAGCTGTGGTGAGTTTACTGATTCATTACGCCAGTTAATTTGCTCATTATTAGAAAAATGAGTAAATTGATTGACGAATGAGCGCTTTGACGTTATCATAGAATAAGTGAATCACCTTATCCTGAATCCCGGAGGTAATGATGCGTATTTTTGACTATCGAGCGGTTTATCCAAGTCTGCTGTCCCCGGAGATCGTCGGTTATCTCTCACAGATCCATGAATACAAAGGCCAGCAGAATCTCTTTATTGAAGCAAAACCCGATGCGCTGTTGGAGCTGCTGGATATTGCCCGAATCCAGAGCACGGAAGCTTCCAACCGGATTGAGGGCATCTATACTTCCGATGATCGTTTAAAAAAGCTCGTGCAATCGAAAACCATGCCCCGGACGCGAAATGAGCGCGAAATCGCTGGTTACCGCGACGTGCTGGCTACGATTCACGAAAGCCATGACTTCATTCCGCCGCGCCCGGGCATGATTCTCCAGCTGCATCGGGACCTTTACAAGTTCTCTGGAATGAATGTTGGCGGCGCATACAAGGCGACGGACAACGTCATCGCTGAAGAACGCGAAGGAGAGCGGTTTGTTCGCTTCGTTCCGGTGGAAGCCTGGCAGACGCCGGAGGCGATCGAGCAAATCTGCTATGCGCTGAACGACGCGCTGAGAGACCCGCAAATCGATCCGCTGCTGGTCATTCCCCTGTTCATCCTCGACTTCCTTTGCATCCATCCCTTCAGCGACGGCAACGGGCGCATGAGCCGTCTGCTGACGCTGCTTCTCCTCTACCGCAGCGGGTATATTGTGGGCAAGTACATCAGTGTAGAAAAGGCGATTGCCGACAGCAAGGAAACCTACTATGAAGCGCTGCATGACAGCTCCATCGGCTGGCATGAGGGGACGAATGATTCGCTGCCCTTTGTGCGTTATATGCTCGGTGTCATCGTTTCCAGCTACCGGGAGTTTTCTTCCCGCGTCGAGCTGCTGACCAACCGCGGACTTTCCAAGCCCGACCGGGTACGGGAAATCATCCGCGGC
Organism: uncultured Clostridia bacterium; assembly: GCA_945948915.1. Lineage (GTDB taxonomy): Bacteria > Bacillota > Clostridia > Christensenellales > Aristaeellaceae > Ventricola. Next base: position 52,124 of record CAMFCQ010000003.1, read on the forward strand.
TCACTCGGAAAGATCACCAAGGCCGAAATCATGGCAAAGTGTCCGGATATCAGCCAGATCACCGTGCAGCGTACACTGGCGGAGCTGCTGCAAAACCATGAGATCATCAAGCTGAGCGGCGGGCGATATACCGCCTATGTCTGGAACAGAGAAAACGAATAACCTGCAAAAAGGAGAGTACCAGCGATGATTACCGGTGAACTGAAAAGCAAAATCGATAGCCTTTGGGAGATTTTCTGGACGGGCGGCCTGACCAACCCGCTCGACGTCATCGAGCAGATGACCTATCTGATGTTCATCCACGACCTCGATGAAGCCGACAACACCCGCGCCAAGGAGAGCGCCATGCTCGGCCTGCCGTATGAAAGCATGTTCTCCAAAGAGGTGAGAATCGGGGACCGCGTCATCGACGGCAGTCAGCTCAAATGGAGCGTGTTCCACGACTTCCCGGCCGGCAAGATGTATAAGATCATGCAGGAGTGGGTGTTCCCGTTTATCAAAACGCTGCATGGTAACAGAGAAAGCGCCTATTCCAAATACATGGACGACGCCATCTTCAAGATTCCCACGCCGCTGATGCTTGACAAAATCGTCACCGCGATGGACGCCATCTACATGCAGATGGTACAGCTTCAGGCTACGGATGTGCGCGGCGATCTGTACGAATACCTGCTCGGCAAGCTGGCGACGGCGGGCGTCAACGGGCAGTTCCGCACGCCGCGCCACATCATCCGCATGATGGTGGAGATGATGGAGCCGAAGGCGGACGAGATCATCTGCGATCCGGCCTGCGGAACCTCCGGCTTCCTCGTCGCGGCGAGCGAATACCTGAAGGAGCACCGCAAGCAGGAGGTCTTCTTCAACCGCGCCAACAAGGAACACTACATGAACCACATGTTCCACGGCTACGATATGGACCGCACTATGCTGCGCATCGGCGCGATGAACATGATGACCCACGGCGTGGACAACCCCTTCATCGAGTACCGCGACAGCCTCTCCGACCAGAATACGGACCGCGACATGTATTCCCTCATTCTGGCAAATCCGCCGTTCAAGGGCTCGCTGGATTACGACATCGTGAGCACCGATTTGCTCAAGCTCTGCAAGACGAAAAAGACCGAGCTGCTGTTCCTTGCGTTGTTCCTGAAGATGCTGAAGGTGGGCGGGCGCTGCGCCTGCATCGTGCCGGACGGCGTGCTCTTCGGCTCGTCCACGGCGCACAAGGCCATTCGCATGGAGCTCATTGAAAACAACCGGCTGGAGGCAGTCATCTCCATGCCCAGCGGCGTGTTCAAGCCCTATGCGGGCGTATCCACCGCTGTGCTGATCTTTACCAAAACCGGGCACGGCGGTACGGACAAGGTCTGGTTCTACGACATGCAGGCGGATGGGTTTAGTTTGGACGACAAGCGCACGCTCATTGCGGAGAATGACATTCCTGATATTATCGAGAGGTTTCATTCCCTCGCCCTCGCCCTCTCAGTCAGCAAAGCTGACAGCTCCCCCAGAGGGGGAGCCAAGGGGGACGGGCCGCTGAACGACAGCTCCCCCAAAGGGGGAGCCAAGGGCTGTTCCGAGTGTGACCGCAAGCGCACTGACAGGAGCTTCCTCGTGCCCAAGCAGGAAATCGTGGACAACGGCTATGACCTGTCCATCAACAAGTACAAGCAGACCGAATATGTGGCGGTGGAGTATCCGCCGACGCAGGAGATTATGGCTCGAATTGATGAAAACATGATGAAGCTGGGCGAAACACTCGAGAAGCTACGAAACATGCTGGAGCAGTGAGGAAAGGATACCGATGATGATCGAAAACAACAACTTGCAGCTGTTTGAAAACCAGCTGATTCGAACGGCATGGGATGAGGAAAAGGAAGAATGGTATTTCTCCATTGTTGATGCCGTGATTATTCTGACCGATAGTCCGGATTACAACACCGGAAGAAAATACTGGAACAAACTGAAGCAGCGCATGAAAGCGGAAGGCAGCGAACTGGTGTCAAATTGTCACCAGTTGAAGATGACCGCGGCAGACGGCAAACGCCGCCTGACAGATGTAGCGACTACGGAGCAGCTTCTGCGCATCATCGAATCCATTCCTTCCAAAAAAGCGGAACCCTTTAAACTCTGGCTGGCGCAGGTCGGTCGTGAGCGGATCGAGGAGATCATTGATCCCGAGCTGACCATTGAGCGTGCTTTGGAGGTCTATGCAAAGAAGGGCTATCCGCCCGAGTGGATCAATCAGCGCCTGCAAACCATCCGTGCCCGCAAGGAGCTGACGGACGAGTGGAAAATGCACGGCATTCAAAAGGGACGGGAATACGCGATTCTGACCGATGAGATTACAGAGGCTTGGTCTGGTATGACGACACGCAAATACAAGAATCTGAAGGGACTGAAAAGCGAAAACCTGCGCGACAACATGAGCACGCTGGAGCTTGCCCTGAACATGCTGGCCGAGGCGACAACCACAGAGCTGACCCGTGTACAGAATCCGCAGGGCTTAACAGAAAATCAGGTGGTTGCAAGGCAGGGCGGCGGAATCGCCGGGGATGCCAGAAAACAGATTGAAGCGCAGACCGGGCGACCGGTGGTGACATCAGCCAATGCCACAACGCTGTATTCGGTTGTCACGCAGGCCATTGAAGGCGTTGCGCAGAATGACGATAACGAGACGAATGGAGGGGGAGAGTGATGGCGAAGCTGGGGGAAATATGTTCTTTTCAATCAGGTGGAACTCCATCACGCAAGAATCCAGAGTTCTATAATGGAAGTATTCCTTGGATTACGACAGTTGCACTAAATGGAGAAATGATTGACGAGAGTAATGCCGTCGATATGATTTCTGAAAAAGCGATTAAGAACAGTACTGCGAAGATTGTCCCTCCACATTCAATTATGGTAGGAACAAGAGTTGGAATTGGAAAAGTTGCAATCAATAGTGTGCCAATGTCAACGAGCCAAGATGTCGTTTCTTTAGTTGGAATTGATGAAAGCGCATGGGATAAGGAATATTTGATAAAGTTCTTACAAGGGAAAAGTGCTTATTTAATATCTCAGTCGCGCGGTGCAACGATTAAAGGAATTAAAATTGAAATCCTTGCTGATATGGAATTGCCTCAACATGCACTTCCTACCCAGCGCCGCATTGCCACCACGCTGAACAAGGTGTCCGAGGGCATTGCGCTGTGCAAGCAGATGCTGGCGGACTTGGATGAGCTGGTTAAATCGCAATTTGTCGAGATGTTTGGTACATTACATGATAACCCCAAAGGGCTTGAAATTGTTACTATTGAAGATTTGTGTACATTGATTAAAGACGGTACGCATCAGACTCCTACATACACAGAAGACAGGAATGCAGGCTATAAATTCTTGTCTTCTAAGGATGTTATGACACAAAAAATATGCTGGGAGGACATCAAATATATTCCTGCTGACCTGCACGAGAAACTATATGCGACAATTCAGCCCAGGCGGAATGACATTCTAATGTCAAAGAATGGTGTGAATTATGGTGTTGCTGCGGTGAATGATACGGATGAAATCTTCGATATTTATGTAAGTTTGGCTTTGCTTCGACCCAGAGTTGATAAAGTGAACCCTGTATACTTTAGATGTGCAATTAATAATCCGGACACAAAGCGGCAATTTGATGGTAGCATTAAGGGAATTGGTGTTCCTAACCTTCATTTGGGCGAAATCAAGAAAACAAAGATTCTGTTGCCTCCAATGAGCAAGCAGAATGAATTTGTTGCCTTCGTTGCCCAGACCGACAAATCAAAATTTGCAGTGCAGCAGCAGTTGGCGGAGCTGGAAACGCTCAAAAAGAGCTTGATGCAAGAATACTTTGGGTGATTACGCCCTCTCAGGCACTAACGCGCCAGCTCTCCCAAGGGGAGAGCCGAGATGTCTGCGCTGCTTTTGCTGTTGACTCGATAAAGTCGGGAGATAAACCTTGCCTCTCCCTGTGGGAGAGGTGTCACGGCAACGCCGTGACGGAGAGGGTACTCCCGCAAGAGGTACACCCTCTCAGGCGCTAACGCGCCAGTTCTCCCTAAGGGAGAGCCAAGATGTCTGCGCTGCTTTTGCTGTTGACTCGATAAAGTCGGGAGATGCCCCTTGCCTCTCCCTATGGGAGAGGTGTCACGGCAACGCCGTGACGGAGAGGGTACTCCCGCAAGAGGTACACCCTCTCAGGCGCTAACGCGCCAGTTCTCCCTAAGGGAGAGCCAAGATGTCTGCGCTGCTTTTGCTGTTGACTCGATAAAGTCGGGAGATAAGCCTTGCCTCTCCCTATGGGAGAGGTGTCACGGCAACGCCGTGACGGAGAGGGCATTCCCCAAAGGAGGCATCCGACATGCCCGTCATGAAGAACAACCAACTTCTCTCCCGCGCCCGTGAGCTTCGCCGCGACATGACGCCGCAGGAAAGAAAGCTATGGTATGTATATCTGAGAAAATACCCAATAAAGATATACAAGCAACGGATCATTGATTCATTTATTGTCGATTTCTATTGTGCCCGCGCAAAGCTGGTCATTGAACTGGATGGATCACAGCACTATACTTCTCAGGGATTGGCGTATGATCGTGAGCGGACTGCCGTGCTTTCGAAATATGATCTTTCCGTGCTGCGGTTCACCAATTTCGACATAGATCATCATTTCGATGCGGTATGCCGAGCAATCAACAATGAGATACAAACGAGGATTTCTTTGACCTTCGGCGAATCATCTCCAACAACAGATCATCATTAACCCACCATGAAAGAGGGAATCCCCATGACCAACTTCGACTACCTTCTCTCCACCCCGTCTTTCCACGCCTTCGCCGACGCTGCCGTCTCCGCCGAGCGCATCCTGCCCATCGACCCGGCAGCCTGCGCGCTGAGCTGCCGCCGGGCGATGGAGATCGCCGTCAAGTGGATGTATTCGGTGGACAACTCGCTGGTGAAGCCGTGGGACGATAAGCTGGTCAACCTCATGGGCACGGAGGAATTCCGCGGCATTGTGGATGAGAAGCTGCTGGTTCGCATGGATTTCATTCGCAGGATGGGCAACAACGCCGCGCACGCCGGCAAAACCGTGAGCCGGGAGCAGGCGGAGCTGTGCCTTCAAAACCTGTTTTGCTTTCTGGATTTCGTGGCCTATTGTTATGGGGATGAATATACCGCAAGAGCGTATGATTCCTCTCTGCTTGCGCAGCAGCCGGAAGCTGCTCCCGCGCCGCAGGCTTCCGACGCGGAGATCAGGCTCGACGAGCTGATAAAAGAAAACGCTGCGCTCAAGGAGGCACTGACTCAGCGCCGCCAGACGCAGTGGCAGACCTATGTGCCCAAGCCGCTGGACATCTCCGAATACGAAACCTGCAGGCTGTATATTGACGCGATGCTGACGGACGCGGGTTGGATCAGGGGAAGAAACTGGCTCGACGAGGTAGAGCTTCCCGGCATGCCCAACAAGAATGAGGTCGGCTATGCGGACTATGTGCTCTATGGCGATGATGGAAGGGCGCTCGCGGTCATCGAAGCCAAGCGCACCTGCGTCGATCCGGTGAAAGGACGCCAGCAGGCAAAGCTGTATGCGGACATCATCGAGAAACAGCAGGGCCGCCGCCCGGTCATCTTCCTGACGAACGGCTTTGAAACGCGCATTGTAGATGGGCAGTATAAGGAACGCCAGGTTGCATCGATCTATGCCAAGCGCGATCTGGAAAAGTGGTTCAACCTCATGCAGATGCGCACCAGCCTGAAGAATGCAGAGGTGGACAAGCACATCGCCGGGCGCTACTATCAGGAGGGTGCGGTGAAGGCGGTCTGCACAAGCTTTGATGAAGGCAACCGCCGCAAGGCGCTGTTGGTCATGGCGACGGGATCCGGCAAGACGCGCACGGTGATTGCGCTGTGCAAGGTGCTGCTGGAGCGCGGCTGGGTGCGGGACATTCTGTTCCTTGCGGACCGCAACTCGCTGGTGACGCAGGCCAAGCGCAGCTTTGTCAATCTGTTGCCCGACCTCTCTGTGACCAATCTCTGCGAGGAGAAGGACAACCTGACGGCGCACTGCGTGTTCTCCACCTATCAGACCATGATGAACTGCATCGACGCTGTTTGGGATGAAGAGGGCAAGCTGTTCACCTGCGGCCATTTCGATCTGATCATCTGCGATGAGGCGCATCGCTCCATTTACAACAAGTACAGGGACATCTTCACCTATTTCGATGCGCCGCTCGTCGGTCTCACGGCGACGCCCAAGGATGACATCGACAAGAACACCTATGAGGTTTTCGAGCTGGGCAGCGGCATGCCCACCTATGGCTATGAACTGGCGCAGGCAGTCAAAGATGGCTATCTGGTGGATTTCATGTCGGTGGAGACGACGCTGAAGTTCATCCAACAGGGCATCGTCTACGACGAGTTGTCCGACGAGGAGAAGCAGGCCTATGAGGATACCTTTGAGGATGAAAACGGTGAGTTGCCGGAGAGCATTGCCTCCTCCGCGCTGAACGAATGGGTGTTCAACGAGGACACGATTCGTGAGGTGCTGAATGTGCTCATAAAGCATGGCCTGCACATCGACTACGGCAATAAAATCGGCAAGACGATCATCTTTGCCAAGAATCACGCCCACGCGGAGAAGATACTGGAAGTGTTCGGCCAGGAGTATCCGCATCTGCCCGGCTATGCCAAGGTGATCGACAACTACATGACCTATGCACAGAGCGCGATTGACGAGTTTTCCGACCCGGACAAGCTGCCGCAGATCGCCATTTCCGTGGATATGCTGGATACCGGCATCGATGTACCGGAGGTGCTCAATCTCGTCTTTTTCAAAAAGGTGATGAGCAAGGCGAAATTCTGGCAGATGATCGGCCGAGGAACTCGCCTGTGCCCGAAGCTGATGGACGGTAAAGATAAGGACAAGTTCTATATCTTCGATTTCTGCGGCAATTTTGAGTTCTTCCGCATGAACAAGGGCAAGCCCACCGCCAACATGATTGCGCTTCAGGGCGCCATTTTCCAGTTCAAAGCGCAGATTGCCTATAAGCTGCAGGATCTGGCCTATCAGACCGAAGAGCTGATTGCCTTCCGGCGGTCGCTTGTGGAGGACATGGTCGGTAAGGTAAGGGAGCTGAACAAAGAGAATTTCGCTGTGCGCCAGCATCTTCGGTATGTGGAGCAGTACGCCAACCCGGACAACTATCAGACGCTCACCTATGAGGACACGCTGACAATGGGGCAGGAGCTGGCGCCGCTGATTGTGCCAGACCATGACGACGCAAAGGCGCTTCGCTTTGACGCTCTGATGTACGGCATAGAGCTGGCCTATCTGATCGGAAAGAAGTATACCCGGGCGCGCAAGGATCTGCTCAAGAAGGTTTCCTCCGTTGCAAGCGTCGCCAACATCCCGGAGATCATGATGCAGGCTGAGCTGATCGACAAGATTCTGCATACCGATTATCTGGACAATGCCGGCATCAACGAGTTTGAGCATATTCGCGAGAACCTGCGCGACCTGATGAAATACATCCCTGTCGGCGGCGCGGTTTATAATACCAATTTCGATGACGAAATCCTCTCCATCGAATGGAACGAATCCGAGCTGGAAAACGATGATCTCAAGAATTACAAGGCCAAGGCGGAATACTATGTCCGGCAGCATCAGGATCATATCGCCATCGCCAAGCTGAAAACCAACATTCCGCTCAATGCGATGGACATTGAGTCTCTGGAAAGCATTCTTTGGAGCGAGGTGGGCACCCGGCAGGATTACGAGGCGGAATATGGAAAGAAGCCGCTCGGTGAGTTTGTCCGGGAAATCGTTGGTATGGACATGAACGCTGCCAAGGAAGCGTTTTCCGCGTATCTGGACGAGACGAATCTGAACGACCGGCAAATCTATTTCGTCAATCAGATCATTGAATACATCGTTCACAATGGGATCATGAAGGATTTTTCCGTGCTGCAGGAAACGCCGTTCACAGACCGGGGGAATATCGTGGAGCTGTTTGGCGGGAATATAACGGCATGGGCGGGAATCCGTAAGGTTATTGAGCAGATCAACCGGAATGCAGAAGCAATCTAACCCGTTAGTCTGACCGCTGTTGGCAGGCAGCAATATCCTCCAAATGCGCCAACAGATATGCCTGAGCTTGCAAAGTAAAGACCATCTGTTTCTTGAGCTCGCCGGTTTTGGGGTCAACAGATTCTTGTTCCTGAATGCCGATTTCTGAGGAACGATTGGATGGCCTTCGGATCGTCCTGTTGATCGTGGTGGGTTCTTTGCTTTCGGTAATGAATCCCTGTGACAAAAGCCATGCGTTCATGGATTTTGACGATAGCTTTTCCATTCGCTTTCCGTCAACCACTCGATTGATGTGATTCAAAAAGGCGTTGGGCGTGATGGGCTTGGAAGAAACAGAAATACGGTGAATCTGTTCTTTGCTTAAGGAGAATGATGATTTCTTTTCTACTACTTCGTAACGGTTGGCATCCTCCGGGTCAAGCGCAATAAACCCGTTATTCTTGATGAGTTCGTCGAAAACCTCTGCAACAAAGGCGAAACATTTCTGCATTCTTGGCTGCAGAACAACAGAGTCCATTTCGATCTTCATCTTGCTGATCGGATCAACTCCCTGTGCCAGCATATCCATATAATTCTTTGTGTGTTCGATGAGCTGTGTTTTCTTCACGGCGATCCCTCCTTGAGACGACAGTATAAGCATGTGGCTGTTACGATGACTTAGGATAGAAACGATCAAGAAATCATAGAATTTGTAGATTCAAATGCCTTTTTAGTAAATCAGTTTCCACCATCGGGTATTGACCGAAAGATTGAGTTTGTCGTCCTACCCGTCAGCGCAAAATCCGGCTCAGGTATTGGATAGCCAATCTTCTTTTGAGCAGGTCATGGATTCGCTGATTTCGATAGCTGCGCAGGCAGCCATAGCAGGAAGCGTCAGCTTCATCACCGCCGCATGTGCAGATGGCGACGACATCGAGTGCTCTCTCAAGAGCATGGGCAAGCAGCTTTTCATCCTCAAGGCGCTTTACATGCCCGGCTCCGCCCGGTGTCGAATCGTAAAATACAAAACCATAGCCATATGCGCCTGTTACCGGATTTTCAAAGCTCTGCAGGCAGCCGTCGATATCCTGTTCTTCGATATCGAGCGCCAGGCTGATGCCGCGAAGCATGGCGTGCAAAACGCTGAGCGCCTGATCATGCTGCCCGAGCTCAAGCGGCACATCGATCACATGCAGCTGGAATACGTCCGTCTCAAAGCGGTATCCCAGAGAAAGGCGCCTTAAATAGCGCTGCTGACAAGCACGACCGCTGGGCATTTTGTGTGGCTTTTCTATCGATTTGACAAAGCCGGGTCCCAGCTCTGCATAGCCGCACGCTTCGCAGACATAAAAATCCGAGCAATTCATGACGGCCATTTCGTCTTTGCTGCAGTATTGAATCTCTGCCAATGCCCGGCCAACCGGGATCCTTCTGCGTTCTCCCTCATGCCGGTATCCAACGTAGCTGATGTCTCCCCGATAGGTTCGCCGGGGCTTGATCAAGCCGGGCTTTTGCACATTCGCAGAATCTGCTTCAAAACCAAATTCCGGTACCAGGAACGTCTTTTGCGCCTCTGCCTTCAGCGCGCATCCGCAGATTCTGCATGCCTTCAGCTGTTCGTTCTCCTGCCGTTCAATACTGACCTCAATGTTCAGCGACTGACATGACTCGCAGGACACATAGTCATACATCTTCCAGCCGATGCTGGGCATTTTTTTGATATATCTGCTGGTGAACAGCCTGCCGTTTGCCACCACCTGAGAGCCTGGCGCGTATTCAGAAATCGCCATAGCCAGATCGCGCTGCAACTCAACGCCATAATGGTTGCCCGCTTTGCGATCCTCTACCTGCAGGGCAACGGTATCTACAGGAAATCCATATTGAGGCATGATATTCCTTCTGGACAGAAAGCTGAGCACATTTTCCCTTTCGTAGTTGCGGATTCTCTGGACGTAGTAGCCCGTGCTGGCGTTCTTGCGGAATGCTTCTTCCGCGGCTTTGTGCAGCTTCCCGACCTCATATCTGTATTCTGCAACAGCTGTTGTCAGCTTACCCTGCGTTTCATCATTCTCTCCAACCAGTCTCTCAACCCAATCAAACGCATCACATCCAAATTCTCTGTATAAACTTGCTGGCAAAAAGCTCTGCAAAAACCTCCTGAGCACCTCCGGGCGGCCTGCCAGATAGGCTTTCAGCAAGGTGACGGCATCCTGCTCATCCGAAACGTCTTCGTTTTGTCCGGCAAAGCGCTTGACAGTGCTGAAGTATTCGGGATGCTTCTTGAAGAATAACGAGAGTGCGGAAGCATACAGATGACGAATAGCGATTTTTTCGTTTTCAATGTTGAAATGCGGTGCATGAATCTGACCCTTGATCATCGCAATCGGGTTCTTGAAATACGCAAAGTCATGATTGCTTCGGTTGCAGAAGGTCAGCGCATAAGCAGCGCTGCGCTTGCTTCGCCCGGCGCGTCCGGCTCGCTGCGCATAGTTGGATGGCATTGGCGGCATGTTGCGCATAAAGACGGTTTCCAGTGAGCCGACATCCACGCCCATTTCAAAGGTGGTTGAGCAGCTCAGCACATCCAGCCTTTTCTCCTTGAAATCCTGTTGATAACGATAAGCCGTATCCTTGTCGAGCTGAGCTGTGTGCTCCCTGATCCGCAGGGGACGCAGCTCCAAATCCTGATACAGCCGGTAATAATGATGGTCTGCCAGTTCCATTTCGGGATTGCAGGGGTTCAACTGCCCTTCACACCTGTAGGTTGGGCAGACGCGTTTGACGTTATAGGGGGTTAACCGGCCACACCTGCTGCACCGATACCAGCTTTGTGGGTTCAAAACCTTGAGACATTCCGGATTGAGCTGATATCCCTCACCCTCGGGCCGCAGCAGCTTCATCTGGATGAACAGGCTAAAAATGCTGCTCAGTATCTCCCGTACCCGCTCAGGAGGATAATTGGGAGCAGATATGCCGAGGACTTTTCTGAGATAATCCTGCCTCCTGTTGCTGTATCTTTCCTTGACAGGGACAAATCCGCGGGTGTTCGTCAGGGAATCATTCCCAGATAGTCTGTATTTGCATAGAATAGAGGAATACATGTAGAATGCCCGATCATCCTCTGTCATGGGAACCGGACAGTATACAGCCACGTCATTGAGCAGGCCGATCGCCAGAACATTCATCATGGAGGCGACCTCTTCCTGGCTGAGCCCCAGCTTCGGATTAGCCCTGACCATCTGCGTGTCAATACCCATCGCCATCAGACCCAGTCCATAAAGAGATGTGTTGGCGCCTGTTTCGGCCGCTTCGGCAAGAATTGCCTTCCAGCTCTCCTTTTCTGCGCGGTCATCCGTGTATGCAAGTATGCCCTTTTGCTCAAGCATTGCCTGCAAGTCTTCACAAAAAGCAGACAGCGTCCGGGGTACCTCCTGCCCACGAAGCTGCTCGACAAGCAGCCTCTTGTACAGCAGCTTCCGGTAGGTCGTATCCATATACGTTGCAAAATATGCAGAAGCCTGCCTGCTGTCTGAGAAGGTCAGAAACTGCTTGGCCTTCTGTATTTCCTGCTTTTCCGTATAATCAGAAATGCCGAATCCGAAATCATCCTCTTGCTGCATCGTTCTGATTCTGACCTCAGACTGGGGAAGCGTCTGAAACAGGGACGTTGCGATGACGCTTGTAACCGCCTCCTGGCCTGAAAAGAACGACCGCAGAATGCCGTTGTTGTTCACTGCTTCACAGGCAACGCATTTTTTGATTCCCCTGCTTCCTTCTCCAGATCTGATGCGAATTACGGGAACCTGAAACTGTTCTCCATGGCCGCAAGGATACGCAGATCTGGATTTTTTCCTTCTCAGATATCCGCATACCGCGCACAGCGTATATGCTTCCGTTTTCTCCCGTACATCCTGGTTATCCTCATCCGTATCCTCAATCGCGTCTCCGAGAAAGAAGACGGTGCTTCCTTCGTCGTTGGCGCATTGCTTCAAATAGCCGCCTTCTATCTTTCCGGTCAAATAGACCGCATGGCAGGACGCGCAGGTGAGTATTTCGAATACAGCGTATTGCTGCCCGTCCTTTTCAGTATAGCTCTCCCGACGGGTCAAAAACAGCTTGCTGCTGGGGGCCAGGGTGACAAACACACTTTCTGTCGCACGAAGGAACATGTGGTATCGGGCATCAAACAAACGTACGCCGGCCCTCTCGCAATGAGAGGCAACTGCGACAAAGAGCTCGATCTCCTCGTTTGACAACCCTGTCATACCGGATAGTGCAGAGACGGTCTGCGGCGTCTCAAGGCACTTTCGTATCCGCGAATACCTGCTGTCCCTGTACACCGCGTCATACAGCGCGGCGGCCGCGTCAAGCCTCCATTGAGGATTGGACTGAAGAATCTCACGATTGATTTCCTCATCCACACACCCCTCATCAATTCGCTGCGCGACAGACCGATAGAATTCGACCGGCAGATTCAGCTGATTTTCCGGTGTGGGAATCGCGATGCATTCCGCGCGGATGACGCTGTGTTCATCGAATGGACTGCAGCACAGATTCCGGGCAAACGACGCGACTTCATGATCCTCATCCGGGGAACCCAGCGTAGCACTTGTAAGGATGTACTGCAAATCCGCGTTTCTCAATGTCGCGCGAAGTCTGCGGAGCAGCATGGAGACCTCAATACCCGTTGAACCGCGATAGACATGTGCCTCATCCAGCACGATATAGCGCCATGTGTCATCATCAAAGAAAACACTGTCGCCCGGACGAACCATGAGGTATTCCAGCATGGCGTAATTCGTAATCAGGATATGCGGCGGGTTTTGTTTCATCTGCTCGCGGCTGATCAGCTCGCCCCCGACAGGCACCGCGCCATGATTCAGACGCTTGTACTCCGCAAGAGCCTCCTCGGTCTTTTCCTTGGTCTGCCCGGTATAGGCGCCGAATCTGATCTGCGGGAACTCCTTCAGCAGCTCCCTCAGCCTTTCGACCTGGTCGTTAGCAAGCGCGTTCATCGGATAAATCAGCAGCGCACGGACACCCCGACCAAGCGTTCTCTCCTCATGCTCCCTGACCAGATCTGCAAGAATCGGGATGAGAAAGCTTTCAGTTTTACCGGAGCCTGTGCCCGTCGATACAACAAGGTTTTTCCCCGCAAGTATCTGGTCAATCGCTTTTCTCTGATGGGCATAGAGCGGTCTTTCAGACGGGAATCCAAGTCGCAGAAAGTCATGGGGTAAAACGCCCTGCTCGACCAGCTCCCGAATGCTCTGTGCTTTTTTGAAGTTCTCTCTGACCTCAAGATATGGCCCTGCCGCATACATGCTCTGATTGTGCAGCTGCTCGATAAACTGCTTTTGATAGGCCGGATGGTTGATTTGAAATGTTGTGGACAGATACCTCTTGTATTGGTCGGTAGGTATCTTTTATACCCAACAATAGCAGCTTTATCAAGGCAGATTGTCTTGTGACTTCTTGAGACAATCTTGAGATGATCTTGAGAAATCCAACAAAAGCAGGTGAAGGACAATGAGCTACGACTATTCCGAAAACATCCTTGTTCAGGGCGCGGCAGGCGATCTGCTGCATGATGAGCTGGGCTGGGAGCTGGTCTATGCTTACAATCAGGAAACGCTGGGGCCAAACGGTACGCTGGGCCGCACCGACTACCATGAGGTGCTGCTCACCAAGTACCTGCGCCCGGCTCTGTTCCGCCTGAACAGCTGGATGACGGAGGCCTATGCTGACAGCGTGGTCAGGTCGCTCCTGGAAACCTCCTTCTCTGCTACGCCTATGCAGACCAACGAGCTGAAGTACCGCCTCATCATCGGCGGCGTGCCTGTCGATTTCCGTCTGCCGAACGGCAATCTGGAGAAGCGTTTGGCTCGTGTCATCGACTTTGACAATCCGGCTAACGATCACTTTCTTGCAGTGAAGGAAATGAAGATTCATGGAACGTTGTACCATCGCCGGGCGGATATCATCGGCTTTGTGAACGGCATCCCACTGCTGTTCATCGAGCTGAAAAAGATGGGCGTCGATGTGCGCGAAGCATATGACAACAACTACCATGATTATCAGCACACAATCCCGCAGCTGTTCCGGTTCAATGCCTTTGTGATGCTTTCCAACGGTGTGGAGTCTAAGGTAGGCACACTAGGCAGTGAGTACGACTTTTTCAATGAATGGAAGCGCTTGGAAGAGGAAGATGAAGGCGCCGTCAGTCTGGAAACCATGCTGCGGGGTATCTGCCGGAAGGAGAACTTTCTCGATCTGGTGGAAAACTTCATCATCTACGACCATTCCGGCGGACGCACCGTTAAGATCATGGCCCGAAACCACCAGTATCTCGGCGTGAATGAAGCCGTCGAGGCATACCGAACCCGCAAGCTGCGGGATGGACGTCTAGGCGTATTCTGGCATACACAGGGCAGCGGCAAGAGCTATTCGATGGTGTTCCTGTCCCAGAAGATTCGCCGCAAGTTTGCCGGCAGTCCGACCATTGTGGTGCTGACCGACCGCGACGAGCTGAACAAGCAGATCAGCGATACCTTTGAAAGCTGTGGATGCCTGGGCGGCGTGAAGGCAGGCGCATTCATTCCCTCCAGTGGCGCCAGGCTTGCTGAAATGCTGAAGGGCAATCCCAGCTTTATCTTCACCCTAATTCAGAAATTCAATAACGACAATCCCGAACCCATTGTGCCGGATCACGACATCGTCATCATGAGCGATGAGGCGCACCGAACGCAGAACGGCATCTTTGCCGACAACATGATGAAGCTGCTGCCCATGGCAAACCGCATCGGCTTCACCGGTACGCCTCTGTTTGCTTATGACAACATCACCGAACGCACCTTTGGCGGCTATGTGTCGGTGTATGACTTCAAACGCGCCGTGGAGGATGGCGCGACGGTTCCGCTGTATTACGAAAACCGAGCGGATCAGCTAGAAATCACCAACCCCAATATTTCCGATGAGCTGACTGAGCTGATTGATGATGAGAACATGGATCCCGACCAACGCGAAAAGCTGGAACGGGAACTTGCCCGTGACATCCACATCATTACCGCCGAAAAGCGGCTGCGTGCCATTGCCAGAGACTTTGTGAAACACTATACCGATATGTGGGATTCCGGTAAAGCCATGTTTGTGTGTATCAACAAGGTAACTTGTGTGCGCATGTACAACTTCGTGCAGGAATACTGGCAGGAGGCGATTACCGAGCTGGAAGCTGATCTTCATGGCGCTACACAGCAGGAGGCACAGGAGATTCACCGCAAGCTGGCATGGATGAGAGAAACTGAGATGGCGGTGGTTATCAGTCAGGAGCAGAATGAGTGGAAAACCTTCGACAACTGGGGACTTAATATTCGCCCACATCGCGCGAAGATGGAAAACCGGGAACTGGACAAGGAGTTCAAGGATGGCGAAAACCCCTTCCGTGTCGTATTTGTATGCGCCATGTGGCTCACGGGCTTTGATGTGAAGAGCCTCAGCTGCCTGTATCTGGACAAGCCTCTGAAAGCGCATACCTTGATGCAGACCATTGCCCGGGCCAACCGCGTGTGCGAGGGCAAAACAAATGGTTTGGTTATCGACTACATTGGTGTGGTCAAGGCACTGCGGCAGGCATTGGCTGATTACACATCCGGTGGACGTGTATCTGTCGATCCAACGCCGGACATCGACAAGCTGTACAGCAGGATTCATGAGATCGTTGATGAGATCAGAAAGCTCATGGCGGATCATCACTTCGATCTGAACCAAGTGATTCAAAGCGATGGTTTCACACGAATCGGAGAGGTTCAGAATGGTGCAAATGCGCTGTCCGGTAACGAAGATACGCGGAAACGCTTTGGCATCATGGCCCGTGAGTTATTCCGGTTGTTCAAATATGTGGAGCATGACAAGCTGGAAGATGATCGTAAAGCCAAGGACGCCATCAGCGCGATCTATGAAGTAATGCACAAGCGTGTCGTCCATGCCGATAATTCGATGCTGATGAAGTGCATCAATGACATCGTCAGTGATTCCATTGAAGTGAGAGCTGATGATCAAGTTAAGGAAAAGAAGTTTGATATCAGCAAAATCGACTTTGACCGGCTTCGTGCCGAGTTTATGAAGCGCAAGCATCAGATTCTGCTCCTTCAGGATTTGCAGCAGCTTATAGAGGATCGGCTTGCTGAAATGCTTGGAAAGAACCCGTCACGGATCAACTACTATGAGCGGTACCAGGCCATCATTCAGAACTACAATGCCGAGCAGGATCGTGCAGCCATTGAAAAGGCCTTCTCTGATCTGCTTGACCTCGCCAATGATCTGGACAGTGAAACGGAGCTTTATATTCGCGAGGGTTTCGAGAACGAAGAGCAACTGGCACTCTTTGATTTGCTGAAAAAGGATACGCTATCCAAAGAGGATATCAAAATCCTGAAGGCTTCTGCGAAAGAATTGCTGAAGGTCATAAACAAGTCCATCTCTGACATGAACAACTGGCGCGAGAAGGAAAGCACCCGGGCAGCCATGGAATCCATCATTCGTGATACATTATGGAGCAGCTTGCCGGATTGTTATCTTAATGAATTGACTACTTACCGACAGAAGGTATATACATTTGTGATGGATCACTACCCTCCATATACTCAAGCATCGGCATAGACAAATAAAATGAGGCTCTGCGAATTGATGAACCTTTTGCTTGCAATATTCGCAAGCAGGGCAGATGTAAAACATTCTGCATATTCGCAAGCAATGCAAACGTTTTACTTTTGCCTGCTGCTTGTTGGTGGCCTAGCCCCCAATCCCCCGTAATGCAGAGCAGGCTCTGCGGTTGTCAAGAGTATCTGCGCTATTCGCCGTCCGGGGCTACAACCGAAAAAGAGAGATGCCCTATGACCATCATGCTGAATTTGCATCATTGGCCATAGGGCAATCGTATTCTTGATCGTATCACGCAACGGAGCATTTCTGTTCATAGAGATTACCGTGTCATCAATCAGCGGCTGTTATCACAGAACCGCTCAGCTGTACACCAGTTCCGCGAGAATAATCTCCTCGATCTGCGCCGTGATCGTATTCATTATCCCAGCCCACCTGAGCGGATCGGTGTTTTTCAGCGCTTCCGTCAGTCCTGCTTTCTGAGCCATTTGTGGCAGCATGACGTCCATCATCTGCGCAGCAGCCCGGTCCACCTCGTTCAGCTGCCGTATCAGATGACCGCTCAGAAGCAGCCTTGTATACAGTCCCGGCCGATGCTCCTTCAGGTAGCTGCACCGCATCGCGCCATACCTGCCCAGCGGCGTCCGGTCATCATCGCTTAGTCCCATATCGGGAATCAGGTAATCTCCGCAGCGGTTGTATTTCAGTTCAGTCATCGTCTACATCTCCTTTTCTGTTGTCAGTTGATTTATGTTTGTTCCTTGTGAGGTTGGAACCTGAACAAGTGCCCGTTCCAATGAATCTGTTCCTTCACAGCAGGTACAGGAGCGTGTCACGCTCCTGTCAAAGCAGTGAGAGCGAAGGTTCACCAACGGAAGTCCCGCTGTATCCCGACGCTGTCCAGATACCGCTGCCGGGCCTCCTCGCGGGCTGCTTCGTCCCCGGCAGTCTTGTACTTCGTGTAGACATCGTGTCTTTGCAGCGCCTCCATCTTCCTCTCAAGCTCAGCTTTGATGCGCACGCCGGGTTCGTCGCTGCCGATCACATGGTACAGGTAGAGGTCGCAGAACAGGTCTTCCGGTATTCTGATGGTCTTCATATGGCTCCTTTCCGTGTCGCTCGTGACGCTCGTGTCGCTATTTCTGATATTGGGCCAATATGGAAAATAGCGTCACGAGCGTCACATAGCGTCACGCGGGCGGATTTATGAGCGTCAGCGTCACCAACCGGCCGTCGTGCGTGCGTTTGCTTTCAAAGACAATGCCGTATTCGTTGAACAGCCTCTCGGCGTTGACGTTCAGGTATCGGGTGAGCACGTGGGAGAGCATCGCCGTATCAGGCAATCGCGCCTGAAGCTCGGAAGGCCGTCCACTCCAAAAGGGGGAGAGGGGCGTGACGAGCTTTGCCACGGCTTCCAGAACGGGATCTGGTGGCGTTTTCCAAACCTCGGTCTCGGCTTTGACCAGCTTCCAGATGCAGCGTTCGTGGTCAAAGTCCAACGTAAGCTCCTGATCCTGCTGGTCGCGTCCAACAACGCTGAGCTTGGCGCTGCTGTCCGTTCGCTTCTTCTTTTGCAGGATGAACGCGCCGTCCGCGGCGCCCAGTAAGCCGTTCGTGCCGGAGATCATGTCGAAGCTGTCCTCGGATTCCATCTTGCGCGTATGATGGACGACCAGCAGGCACACGTTGTGCTTATCACTGAACGCCTTGAGCTTCGCCACAATCTCATAGTCGTTGGCGTAGTTGTATTTGTCCCCGCCAAGCTCCCGCACCTTTTGCAGCGTGTCTACGATGATGAGCTTTGTGTTCGGATGCTCTTTGATAAACATCTCAAGCTGGTCGCTCAATCCGCTGCCAAGCGTGCGGGACTGCGTTGCGAAGTGCAGCGCATCGGTTCCCTCCATGCCAAACATCTTGAACAGACGCTTCTGGATGCGCGCGTAATCGTCCTCCAGGGCGAGGTAGAGCACCTCGCCCGGATGGACGTCGTACTGCCAGAGAGGTGTGCCCGTGGCGATGTGATAGCTGAGCTGCGCCATGAAGAACGACTTGCCAATCTTCGGCGCGCCGACGAACAGATAGGTTCCCGCGTAGAGCAGGTTCTCAATCATGACTGATTTGGGCGGATAGGCCGTGTCAAACAAATCTGTCATTGAGATGGTATCAAGACTTCCCTTCAGAAGATTGCGCTCTCCGGGTTTTTCTGTTATAATGTCAGTGGTTTTATTGATGATCGACTGCTCCCCGGCTGCGCCAACAGCCGGAACCGGGGCGGTCGCTTTTTCGTTTTCAGGTATCGTGTTTCTCATTCAATCCCTCCATGATCTTCAACATGTATTCCATCTGATCCATCCGCTCTGGTTCCATCTGACCGGCTGATTCGATTCGCCGCAGCTCCATCAATACTGCGTCAAGCTGATTGCGCAGCGCCTTGTATACCCGTGGATTGCCCTGCACAACGATCTCCTTTTGCAGCAGACGGGCGATCATGTAGTCCTGCTTTGTCATGCCGGAGAGCCGCGCGTAGCTGTCCAGCAGCGCGTTTTCCTCCGGTGACATGCGGAAGGATACCGTTTTGCTGCGCCAGCGCCCCTGTGCATCCGTTACTTTTCTGGACATGCGTCTTCTCCTCTCTTGGTCCATTCAACGTCCAGGCGATTGGCCATTTCCGTCTGCTTATCGGGAAACAGGTGGGCGTACCGGTAGGTGATGTCAATGCTCTCGTGTCCCACGCGCTCTGCAATCGCCACGGCGGAGAAGCCCATTTCGATGAGCAGCGAGACGTGGGAGTGCCGCAGATCATGGATACGGATGCGCTTTACACCAGCGGCCTTTGACCCTCTGCTCATCTCGCGATGCAGATAGCTCTTGGTGATGGGAAAGATGCGGTCTGTCGGACGGAGGCCGTACAGCGATTTCAGATAATCCTGCATCTCCTCCGCGAGAAACCTCGGAATCCTGATGATCCGATTGCTCTTGGAGGTTTTCGGCTCCGTGATGACATCCTGCCCCTTGAGCCGCTGATAGGACTTATTGATCGTCAGCGTAGAGCGCTCGAAGTCGAAATCCTTTGCTGTCAGCGCCAGCAGCTCGCCCATGCGGATGCCGCACCAGTACAGCATCTCGAAGGCGTAGTAGGAGATGGGCTTGTCCATCACGGCGTCTGCGAATTTCAGATACTCCTCCTTCGTCCAGAACAGCATTTCCCTGTGCGTCTCCTTGCCCATGTTCCCAGCGATTTCAGCGGGATTCTGCTTCAGGCGGTAGTACTTCACCGCGTAGTTGAAAATTGCGCTGAGCTGGCTGTGGATGGACTTGAGATAGGTCGGGGAATAGGGCTTTCCGTTCTTCTGGCGGATGCTCATGAGTGTATTTTGCCATGCGATCACGTCGCGCGGCTCGATCTCGCTGAGTGTCCGATCCTTGAAGTAGGGAAGGATCTTGGTGTTGATCATGTTGTCCTTGGATTCCCAGGTGTGCTCGCGGATGCGTTCGCGCTTATCATTGCGGTAAATCTCCACGAAGTCGCCAAACTTCATATCGGGGTCTGCGTTCCTTTGAAGCAGGAATTGCCGCTCCCATTCCTGCGCATCGCGCTTGAGCTTGAAGCCCCGCTTCATCTTCTTGCGCCTTGCGCCGGTAAAATCGGTGTAGTAGAACGAGACGTAGAACGTTCCGTGCTTTTCATCCCTGTAGGCTGGCAATTACATCACCTCCTTCTCGGTCAGACCGTAGAACTGCTCCTGAAAGTACTTCCGGCTGATTCGCCCGGAAACGGTGGTGTAGCCCATCTTCTGGAGCCTTTCGTTCCAGACATGGATCATTTTATATGCGGATGCCTTGGATACGCCGAGTGCCTCGGCGACTTCCTGTGCATTCATCAGAATCGTGTTCTTCAAAGATATTCCTCCTGCGTGACTATATATTTATGCTTAGTCACCGGCTATATTATACGCTAAGTAAATATGTTTAGCAAGTGGTTTTGGGGGCAATATACTAACTTTTTTTATTTAGAAATTCTTGAAGCGCCTCAAAGCCTGTGCTATACTGTATTTCAGTAGTGAAAACAACGGGAGGATCACG